>DATMBC010000103.1:0-175000 GCA_035559435.1 bacterium | reverse complement strand
TGCAGGCGGCATCACTGCCGTGGCGGTCGCAGACGCGCTTCGACAGCCCGTCGCATTCGGGTGGCCGCACGGCTGACCTCCCCCTCGCGCTCGGCCAGAATCGAGCCCGCCGCCAGGACCCGCGGTTCCTCTGGGCACAGAGTCATCAAGCGTTCGTAGGCGGCCAGCGCCGTCGTGGTGTCACCCGCCGCCAGAGAAGTGGCCAGGAGCCGTATCCACGCCGGGGAAAAAAGCGAGTCGGCCGCAAGGGCCCGACGGGTCAGATCCAAAGCCGAGAGCGTATCGTGGCGGCGCACCGACAGTTCGGCGCGCAATGTCAGCGGCCAGGCCGTTTCCCCGGCACGCACCAGCACGCTGTCCAGCGACACGGCCACACGCAGACTGTCGCCCGTCCGCCAGACCCACTCGGCATAGCGCGCCAGATCGCGGGACAGCCCGGGGCAGGAATCGACCACCGCGCGCATCCGCGCCAACGCGCCGGACTCCTGCCCCAGCCGCCAGAGTCGACGAGCCATCGCCGCCTGTGACAGGCAACGTTCCGATGCGGGCGGATCGGGCAGGCCGGGGAAACTGTCGGTGATCGCTCCGAAGTAGAGTGTGAACAGCCGCGCCTGTATCGCGCGGGTCCAATCGTGCTCCAATTCGGCGATGGTGCCCCCGAGATTGGTGATGATCACGGTCGGCGCGTTGAAGATGCCCCAGCGCTCGACCAATCGGTAATCGCGGTCATACCAGAGAGGGCCCTGCCAGCCGGCGGCGCGCGCGGTTGCGTACAGACGAGCGGTGTCAGCGGCTGTCACATCGGGCCTGTCGATGTTGATCGGCACCAGCTGCCAACGGATCCCGCCTTTGGGCGCTTTGGCAATCAGTTCCGCGAGCGCGGACTGGCTCAGCGGCGACCAGCTCGCCCAGAAGATGACCACCGAGGGGCGTTCGAATGAGAAGAGTTGGCTTTTGCCGTCAAGAGCGGTCAGTTCAACCGCGCTAATCGGATCACCGAGGTCGTAGTTGCGCATGGCGCCGTGTCCCGGAAGCACCGAAGACACGACCACAGCGGCCGGCAACAAAGCGAGCGTCATCCAGCGTCGGCAAGAACGCGGCCGCATGCTAATCAAGCCCTCCGGAGGGCAGAAGCAACCAGGCGTTGCGATAGTACGTGAGCGCGGAGTCGGCATGACCGGCCCGTTCATGGACGCGTCCCAGCCAGTAATACGCCGCGGCGCTGCGCCGCCCGCTGGAGGCCAGGGCGGCGTGGCCGAAATACATGGCGGAATCCAGCGTGCCGCGGTCGAAGAAGTCCTGCGCCAGCTCCAATTGCGCTTCCACCGGACGGCGCTGAATGCGCAACAGTCGATCGAGGGTGGCGCGACGGGCGGCGCGTTGGCCCTTCAGCTTTTGCAGGCGCGCCAGCCGCAGGTGCCATCGGGGGTTCAGCGAATCCACCGCCAGCGTGTCGCGCAGAAGCACAAGCGCCGAGTCCACCCTGTCTTCCCGCACCAAAAGATCGATGGCGCTCTCCAGCGCCGTGGGAGCCGGTGACGGCGCCTGTCCGACGGCCAGAGTCAGCGCGAGGACGGCGATGACCGGCAAACCGAAGCGACCGGCGATGCGCGATGCGGCGCGATCAGGCATCGGGGGATTCCCGCTTGCTGTAATAGAGGACCTCGGGCATGTGGACATAGCCCATGGCGGCAAATAACGCGCGCGAAGGGGCATTGTCCTGCTCAATCAACGCGGCGATCACGGTCAGCCCGCGGGCGCGGAGAGTCGATTCGGCGGCGGCGATCAACTGACGGCCGACGCCGCGATGGCGATGGGAGGGATCGACGGCCAGACGATTGATCCAGCCGCGCCGCCGGTCATGGCTGGCCACCACCGCACCCACTAGCCGTTCGTCCGCAAACGCGCCGATGAACTCGCCGGCGTCGCGTTCCCAGAGGGCGATGAGGTTGGCCAAACGGTCGCGGCCCTGAGGACGCCATGGCAGTCCGGCGCGGTCCCACAATGGCCCCAGCGCCGACAATTCATCCCGGGTGAGCGCGCGAATGGTGTACATCGGGACGGCTCAGGCGGCGGGAATTTTCCAGTCGACGATCCGGTCGAGACGGAATGTCCGTTCATCGCCGCGCATGTGGCAGTGCGCCACCAGGTAGAGGTCGCGCGATTTCTGCACGACATTCACCACGGTGACCCGCCGCGACGAGCGCACACCCTGCGCGGTGACATAGACGATGTCCAGGTCGCGCGATTCCGACAGCATATGCTCCAGCGACGGGGGCAGCATCGTCCAGGGATTCCCACGCGCCTCCAAGCGGTCGGCGTGAAGCACCAGTTCGCCGACGGCGGGAGACTTTCCGGCGTAGGCGGCGGTCAGGATTCCCTCGAACACGCCGAGCGTGGTGCGGCAGTCGCCGAGGGCCCGGTGGGCATCGGGGGTCGGAATACCAAACTCCCGCGCCAGCTCGGCCAGGCGGTTGGAGCGAAATCGAAAGTGACGCCGGGCCAGGTGCACCGTGTCGATCACCGGCCGTTCGATCAGCACCCGCCGGGCACGGCGGTATTCGCTGCGCAAAAACCCCATATCGAAAGGGGCGTTGTGGGCCAGCCACACCGCCCCGTCGGCGACATCGTTGATTTCGGGAATGACCGCGGAAAACCGCGGCGCGCCGCGCAGAAGCGAGGTGCTGATCCGATTGACCGCATAGGCGCCGGGGGAAATCGGACGCTGCGGGTCGACTAATTGCGACCACTCGTAGAGACTGCCGGAGGGTTCGCGACGGATCAGCGCGACTTCGCACACACGGTCGCCGCGCGCCGGATCCAGCCCAGTGGTCTCCACGTCGACCACAACCAGCGGAACCTCCGCGAGCGTGGCGGCAAGCATGCGGTCGGGGTCAAACGCGGTCCGGGTATTGCGGGGCATGGGTCCATCACCACCGATCCGTTGGACTCACATGGTACGAAAGGCGTTGATCACCCAGTGGTCGCCGCGAAAATCCAGCCGCATCTTGTTGTAGTATTGGACCCGGGTGAGACGATCAATAAAGGAGACTTCGACCCAAGCGGTGTCGGCAACGAGGGTGGCGCCTCCGACGACGATTTGATTTTCCAGCCAGCGTTTGCGCAGCGTCCCCTCGCCGGTGAGCGCGGCCAACAGCGCCGCCCCCGGATCGGCGCCGGCGCTCTCGGCGGGCAGATCTTCGCCGAGCGTGGCCACCGCCGCCGCCAGGTCGACGTGCCGTTCCAAATACAGCGAATCCGAGGCGCGCATGGCGGCAAACAACCCTTTGACCGTCTCCTTCGGGTCCGGGCGCGAATCCGATGCGCATCCGGAAATCACGAGGCCGGCCAACGCGAGCGTGACCAAGGTCGCGCGGCTTCCCAGAGACAAACCACGGTGCGGCATGTCAACCTCGCTGGATCAGAAGCGTGAACGAATCGAAAACCGGTGCGCGTCGCCCAACTCCGAGTACGCGGTGAAGGCGTAGTCAATGGCCAGCCGCTCCAGCGTGAACCCGGCGCCGAGACTGATCCCGGCGAGATTGTCGCTGTCGGAGTCGGTGTCGATCCGGGCGATCAGCGTGTTGTAGCCGGCGCGCAGGGCGAACTGCCGATGAACATCGACCTCCACGCCAAAGGCGCCGCCGACATCGTCGTCGCTGGGCTTGAGCAGATCGGCGGCAAAGAGGATCGGCGCGCCGCGCAACTGGTGTGAAAGGCCGGCGGCCAGCACGATCGGCAACGATTCCTTGTCGCCACCCTCAATCGACTTGGTCTGTCCGCCAAGATTACGAGCCGCCACGCCGGCGCGGGTGCGTCCATCGAGGAACTCATAGGAAAGCCCCAGGTCGGCCGCCAACGCGCTGGAATTCTCATCGTCGATTGATTCGCTGATGAACCGTCCGGTCACCCCCGCATTGAGGCCCCGTCCCAGTGCGCTGGCCCACGTCAGCGCCAACGCCACATCGGAGGCGGAGAAATCCGCGCCGGGGTTGCCGACCTCGTCACGCGCATCGAAATCGCCATAGTCGAGATACTGCGCCGAGACACCGATCCGCCCCTGTCCCCCGATCGACCAGACCGCCGCCAACGCGCCGGCCTGAATGTCGGTGAGCCAGTTGGTGTAGGAGGCCATGACCGAGCGCGGCCCGACCGCCGCCAGCGCCGCGGGATTGTAAAAAGTCGCGCCCAGTTGATCGGCGACGCCGGTCATGGCGCCGCCCATCGCCTCGGAACGGGCATCGGTCCCGATCTTCAGAAACGTGTAGGCGTCCTCGCCGGGGTCCTTCGCGGATACGGGAGAGACGGCGGCGACAACAAGGGCGATCATGCAGGCAATAGCGGCCACTGGGCGCATGTTGGTCTCATTCGTGTGAGTGACAGGATCGGTCATCGACGACGTAGGATAGCACACGGCGGTCCGGGCGGCAAGGCGACTCCCAGTGTTTCAACCCCGGGATACCCCCCGGGTTCCCCTTCCCCTACCAGGATTTGATGGTCCGGTTCAGCAGGTCCTCGGCGATCTTCTCGATCGCCCGGGACTGGCCCTGCTGTTCGTCCTCGGTGTCGGCCTTATAGATGCCGAAACCGCGCATCCGGGAGGCCTTCCAGACATTGGCAGCGCCCTCTTTCTTGTTCAATTCGGCGTCCACCCAGATTTCGACGATGTACTCGGTGACACGGTCGGTCTCGTCGAACGTGTAGGCGCGACGCTTGTATTCAACAATCGCGCCGGTCAGGATGGCTTCGGCATTGGCCTGATCGACCACCTTGATCTGGTTGTCGTTGACAAAACCATTGATGATGCCGCTGGTGAGGGTTTCGGCCAAACCGAATTCGGTGGTCTGATTCTCAAAGATCGGGACCGCGACCGACTGCACCAGGGCGGTGCGTCCGCCGGAAAACGAATACGGCGCACAGGCGGCGAAGGTCATGGCCAACGCACACAACCCCGCGATGAACATCGAACGGATCATGCCCGTCCCCGCACCACGGCGCCGTTTTTGATCACGATCCGGGCCAGATTCACGCCGTAATGATACGGCAATTCGCGGTGGTCGGCGGCATCCCAGATGACCAAGTCAGCGGCGGCGCCGGGGGCCAGGCCGCCGATCTTCCCCTGCCGGTTGAGGGCGCAGGCGGCGTTGTGAGTGGCGGCGGCAATCGCTTCGGCCGGGGTCATCTTATAGAGCACACAGGCCTGATTCAGCGCCATGGGCATCGATTCGGTCATGTTGCTGCCGGGATTGCAGTCGGTGGCCAGGCCGATGGCGACACCCGCTTCGATCATCCTGCGCACCGGCGGCTTGCGGGGCAAATCGAGAAAATAGGCGGTGCCGGGCAGCATCACCGCGACCGTCCGGCTCGACGCCAGCGCCCGAATGCCCGCGTCGTTGACGAAGACCAGATGATCGGCCGAGGCGGCGTCCATCTCGGCGGCCAGCGACGCGCCGCCGACATCGGAGAGCTCATCGACATGGAACTTGAGGTCGAAGCCCAGCTGCCGGGCGCGGCGCTGGATGGCCTCGCTCTGCGCCCGGTCGAAGACGCCGGTTTCGAAGAAAACATCATTGAACTCGGCCAGTCCCTCGGCGGCGATCGCCGGCAGAATGATCTCGCCGATGACCCGCACATATTCGTCGGGGCTGCCCTTGTACTCGACGGGGACATCGTGCGCCGGCAACGCGGTCGGCACCCAGTCGATGGGATGCGCGGCGTCCACCCGGCGGATCACCCGCAGCATTTTCAGCTCATCTTCCAGCGAGAGGCCGTAGCCCGACTTGGCCTCGGCGGTGGTGGTGCCGAAGTCGAGCATGCGATCGGCAACCCGCAGGGCGTTGCGGTAGAGCTCATCCTCGCCGGTGGCGCGCGTGCGGGCCACCGAATTGGCGATCCCGCCGCCCTCGGCGGCGATTTGCTGGTAGGTCTTGCCCGCAATGCGCATCGCGAATTCCATCTGCCGCGGCGCGGCGAAGACCGGATGGGTGTGCGCATCGACCAGGCCCGGGGTCACGACCGCGCCGGCGGCGTCGATCACGGTCGCTCCGGGCGTAAGCGCGACCTGCGCGCGGGCCTGATTCGTGGTTCCGACCCAGACAATCTGCCCCGCCTGCGCGGCGAGGGCGCCATCGCGGATAATGTGCAGTTCAGCCAGATCGGCGCCGCGCTTGGGCGCGGCCACCGCCGTGTCGGCGACACGGACCAGTTCAGCAGCGTGGGTAACGAGCAGATCGGCGGTCGGCAAGGCGGGCCTGCCTCTCAGATCGGATCAAACGGCGTCCGTGTGTGACCACCGCGCCGAATCAGCAGCGCGGTGCGCCGGATGACGATCTCCGGCATTTGTTCCGGCGCAAAGCCAAACAGCATCATCGCCCAGTCGGTCGGACGGATGCTGCCTTCGCCGCCGAGAATCAAATTCAGATGCCAGCGCACACCCTCCTCGGTCTCTTCGACCGCAATGGTGCGCAGGGTGCGGCGCGGGTCAACCGGACGCCGGTCATCGCGGCCGGGACGCCGCCAGCGGACGTCGGGCTGGGCATGGAAACGGTCGAGTTTCTCCTGCGCTTCGCGCAGCGACAGCGGCAACAGCGCGGTGTAGACCGCTTCGTTAATCGTGTCGGTCAAGGCTGGCATCCCGGCGGGGACGCCGCGCGCATCGATGAGGCGCAGCCCCTCGGGCAGCTGCCGCGCCAAACGTCCGGCATCGGCGGGATCGAACTCTTCCTCGAGCAGCAAGTCGAAGTACTCCGCATCCGAAAGCAGGCCGAACGCCAACGGCGGCCCGAACGACAACTTCAGCCGCGGGTGGAATCCCTCGGAATAAGCCGCGGCCAGCCCGGCGCGACGGATGGCGCGCTCGATCGCGCGCACCAAATCCAGATGCGAGTAAAGCCGCCAGGGCATCTCTTTGGCCCAGCGCACGCGCATCCGGGTCATTGACGGCGCGCTGAGACGGCGCGAAAAGCCGGTCTTCCTCTTACGGCGTCCGAAGAACTCATCGGCGGGGGCCGCCAGCACCGCGCGGGTGGCATCATCAGGCACCGGCAGCGGCTCGACGCAACGCTCCGGCGGCGGCGCAGGGAGATTCCACCACGTCGACGTCGGCGGTCCGGTGAGGCCGGACGATTGCCGTACCCAGGCAAACCAGTCAAAGGGCGGCGCCTCGGGATCGTTGCGGTCGGTCAGATCGAGCGCCGCCAACGGCCGCCAGAGATCGTGGTCGGCGGCGGCGATCCAGTTGCGCGCCATGATGTCTTCGATGCGGAACCCGCCGACCGCGGCCTGACGCGAAAGATCATCTTTGAAGTGGCGGAACTCACCGGCGTAGTGGCGGACGGCGTTCTCGTCGGGCGCACTGGCTGGGTCGCGCCAGCGATCCAGCGGCGCGGGACGGTACTCGAGGCGGAGGACGCGGCGGTCCTGATACCCTTCGGCGATGCGCGACCAGCCATCAATGACATCCCGCATCGGCGCCAACAGGCGCGAGAACCCATCAAAGGAATCAAAATGCAGTACCGCGGTCAGCCCCTGCCATCCGCCGTTGAAGGCGACGCGCGCCAACTCGATGGTGGCCGGGACATCGATCGGTTCGGCCAGCGCCAGTGACAGGGTCGGCTTGAGCAGATGCGGGCGGTAGGCGCCCCAGTGACGGCCGAAATCGGCGACGGTGAC
Source organism: bacterium (assembly GCA_035559435.1). Classification (NCBI taxonomy): domain Bacteria; species bacterium. Next base: position 167,329 of record DATMBC010000103.1, on the reverse strand, counting down.
CGGCGGCAGTTGCGCCCGTACACGCTTCATATTGCGGCGACGCTGCAATTCACCGAGCGCGGTGACCAGCATCTCGGAGTGATCGCCGATCGCGCCGCAGAATCGCAAACCGTCGACGCCGGTCTCATCCAGGGCGATCAAGGCATCGGCGACCAGGGCCGCCAGCGGCCGCGGGCGGAGGCGTCCCTGATCATCGATGCCGCAGAGTTCGACATCAGCGTAATCATCGTCGACCTCGGTCAGCGGCACCCAGCGCGGCGTCAGTTTCGGCTGACATTGGATCCGGCGGGGCAGGGTCCAACCGGGCAACCGGTCGGCATCGAGAAACGGACGCGCCACCAGCGCGCCATCGGGCACAACCGCGTTCTGCGCCAGATCGCCCGGCAGCGTCGCAGGGATCCAGCCACCGGGCGCCGGCATGACCCAATCGACATGCCCGGAGAGAAACCGCGGTATCCAGAGCCCGTCGATCAGGACGCCGACATTCTGACGTTGCGGATCGAGATTAAGGCGCGCCAGCATCGCGGGGATGCGCGCGGCGGTCAACGGATCGGGCGCCCAGAAGAGCGCGGTCGTCATCCGGGACAGATCATCGTCGCCGTCGAGCGTGAACACCGGCCGGGATTGATCCCGAAGGAAAGCCCAGACATCGTTCGCGTATTCCACCACCCGCGCGGCGCGCAGTTGCGGGCCGTCGTTCAATTGGAAATACAGACGACGCCAGAGGGGGTCAACGATCGCCTGCTCGTAGCGGTCGGGATGGCAAAGCGCCACGGCGCGCGCGGAGGATGGTGTCTCCGGCAATCCCTGCTCCCGGCCGAGGTAGCGCCCCGGTTTGAGGATGTTGTAGAGGAATGTGGTGTTGCGTGTCATGGCGTGCGACCGTGTTGACCCCGCGTTTTCGCGCCCGCCAAAGGCAGAACGCGGCGCCGCGTTTGTCAACACGGCGCCGTGATCAAAACGTCGTGGAGGCCCGGAAACTAACCGTAGACTGCCTTATGATTGCATTTGCAGACAACCACGATCGCGGTGCGGAACTTGATGGCTCCGGTCACCGGATCCTCTTCCGGATTGAGCAGACGCACCGGCTGGGTTGTGCCCCCGCAGACCGGGCAGAGGCTTCCGCCCTTTTCTTTCTTCAGCTTATCCGCAAACGTTTGTTTCTTTGCCATTTCCCGCTCCTGTTCAGACGGCCAAAATACCCGATAGCCCGTTGAAATCCAAGGGTTTTATCGCGGGCCTTTTGCTTCGGGAGTAACGCGTGGAGACGCCGGCGGTTCCCGGGCGGCGGCAATTACTTCAACAATAGCATCTTACGCGACTGCTGAAAGCCATCGGCCTGCAGGCGATAGAAATAGACACCGCTGGCGCGCTCGATGCCGTCCTCATCACGGCCATCCCAGACCACCCGATGATGACCGGCCGGCCAATCGCCTTCGGCCAGTGTTGCGACACGGCGGCCCAGGATGTCGTAGACATCGAGCCGGACCGGACCCGTCTGCGCCAGCGAAAAGGCAATCACCGTCGCCGGATTGAAGGGATTGGGATAGTTCTGATCGAGTGCGTATCCGGACGGTATCGGGGTCTGCCCCTGCATGCGTTCAAGCACGTCCCGCAAGATCGCCGCCCCCTGTCCCGAGCCGCCGCAATCAACCAGCGCGCCGAGCAAGGCATCGACCACGCTCGACGACCAGGTCCCCGCCTCTGCCAGCCACTGCTCCACGGCGACCTTTGGCAGGACGGTATCGCGATCGAAAAATTCTGCAATCGGACAGATGTCCGCCGAGTCGACGATGCCATTGCCGTCGCAATCCGCATGCGCGGCGGCGCGCACCGGGAAGGCGCGGGCGGGTTGCACTGAGAAATCGGTGTAGGGCCGCGTCCGCGGCGGCCCCTGCGTCCGCCAGAAACGACCCAGCGGCAGCAGATCGCCTTCATTGACGGCGCCATCGTGATTGGCATCGCCCGGGAACACGCCGGGGCCGGTGTAGAAGGTCAGCAGATAATCGTCATCGGGCGAACCGGCTTCGCTGCCGTCGGCGTTGCCGTCGAGCCGATTTCCGTTGGTGTCGGTGACCTGGGCGCGCAGACGGAACGTGATCGTGTCATCCGGCCAGAACCATGCCGCGGGCGCGAAGGTGAGCGACAGCGGCGTCATTTGCCCCTGACCGGCCACCACGGCATCGGCGCGTCGTGAACGAACGTCCACCACCGGCCCGATGGGCACGATCACCATCGGTTCGGAGAAGGTCAGCACCACGCTCTGATCGATCAACGCCTCGCCAGCCTGAGCGGGCACGGCGGCGGTCACACGGGGCGGGACCTGCTCGCCGATACCGCGTCCATTCATCGGCACCTGCAGGACCGGTGTGCCGGGATCGTTGGAGCGCACCCGCAGGAATCCACTGAAGTCGCCTTTGCGCCCCGGACGGAACCCGAGCGTCCAGGTCACCTGCGCGCCCGGCGCCAGTGTCGCGCCATTGCCCTGCCCAGGGACAATTTCAAAGGGCGGGCCGGAAACCTCGGCGGGCTGCACGATCAGATTGATGCCTTGCGGGCCGCTGGAAGTGTTGCGCACCGTCACGGTACGTGTGGTGAAGAACGTGACGATGGTCGAGTCCATCGCAATCGGCGACGGCGTGACCTGGATGCTGGTAATCCCGACATACGTGTACGGTCGGGTCGCGGTCTTGGCCACCGGCTGGCCCTGCAGATTCAGGCGGGCGGAATCGACGGCGCGCAGTTCAATGGTGTAATTGCCGGAGGCCAGATCGGGCGATGGACGGGCCTTGAGCACGGCGTTAAACGGGGGCGTTCCCGACGCGGGCGTCACGACAAAGGTCATCGATCCGCGCACCGGCAGCGGAGTGAGCCGCGCCGAGAGAGAGACGGTGTGATCGTAGGGCAAGACGAGCGAGTCGACCGCGACGGAATACAGGATGGTGTCGGCGTTGACGCCCAACGAGTCGACGATCCGCGGACGGAAACTGCCAACCACAATCCGCCGCAGGGTCGAGGTGTCGGTTCCGCAAGTGTTGCTGGCCTCGAGGGCCGCCTGGTAGACGCCCGCGGTGTACGGATGAGTCGGATTCTGGGTCGTGGCTGTGACTTGATCGCCGAACCGCCATAGCCAGGATGACGGCTGCCCGGTCGATTGATCGGCGAAGCGCACACTCAGCGGTTCATATCCGCTGTCGGCATCGACGGTGAACGCGGCCACCGGCGTTGTGCCGACAGTGATCGAGTCGGCCACGGGAATCGTGTCGATGCCGCAGACCGAATGCAGCACCAGTTTGGGCAGGTACCGTCCCAGTTGCGCGTAGGTGTGCTGCGCCACCAGTCCGGCGGCGGTCCCGCCATCGCCGAAGACCCATCCGGCGCTGATATAGTTGCCGGTGACCGCGCCGGCGCAGGTGACCGGGGCGCCGCTCCCGCACACGAATGCCGGGCTGGCGGCGGCGGTGGCCTTGGGGCGGGTCGTCAGCTTGATGTATCCGGTGCGCACCACCTGGACATTGCCGCATTCGCCGGTGGCGATCAGCCGGACGCTGAAGGTGTCCCCCTCGACGTAGGTGTGGACCGGAGTCGAGTCGTTGGAGGTTGAGTTGTCGCCGAAGTCCCAGTCCCAGCCGAGGATCGGGCGGTCGGAGGTGTAATAAAAGCGGATCGCGGCCGGATTGCACACCGGCCCGGTGACCGAGTCAAACGATGAGGCGATACCGACCACCGGCAGCGCGCGGGCATGGATGTAACCGGTCTTGGTCTGGCTGGCGGCGCCGCAGGAGTTGACGGCATCCAGACGGACGGTGTGCAGGCCGGTGTCGGCATAGGTGTGGGTCACCTGCGCGCCGACGCCCGCTTCCCCATCGCCGAAATCCCACGAGTACGAATCGACGCCGCTGTTGGCGGCGGCCGTGAAGGTCACCTGGAACGGCACGCAGCCCGCTTGCACATTGCTGGTGAAATCGGGGGTCAGCGGCGCGTCGACACGGATGGTGTCGTAGGTGGTGTCGGCATCCAGTTGCCCCAGCGCGATCAGACGCACTTCGTAGAGGCCCGGGGTTTGATAGGTCACGCTCGGATTCTTCAGCGTCGAAGTCTGACCGTCGCCGAAGTTCCAACGCCACTGCTCGTCGATGCACAATGACTGATTGGTGAAATCGACAACGAGCGGCGCGCAGCCCGCATCAACGGACGGCGTGAACATCGCCTGCTTGTCGGCGTCGTAGAACTGGTCGGCGCCGATGTCGACTTCAAGGGCGACGGTCACGCGGAATTGCCGGTCGATGTCGCGCGTCAATCCGGCGGGCACCGAGGCCGCCTCGCCGGCGCGGCGCGCCGGTGAAAGACAGGTCAGATGCAAATCGGCGGTGGGACCGTCGACATAGAGTGGATCCTCGAAGATCCACGTCGAAGTCGCGCCGAAGCCGATGGACGATCCACCGTTGCCGAAATAGAGGTTGTTCTTCGTCGACTCCGACCCCGGCAGCACCGACACCGAGACAAGCCCCCGCCCCGGCGTATTGAAGCTGACGATGTTGTTGTCGAAGCGGCTGATCGAGGAGCCCTCGTGGATGAGCACGCCCGCCACACCGTCCGGGCCGGGACCGAGGTTGCCGGAGATGGTGTTGTTGACGATGGCGACGTCGGCATCGGGGAAGACCGCGACGCCGCCGACCGAGGAGGGCGTCGCGCCGCCATAATTTCCGATGATCCAGTTGTTGGCGATCATGCCGCCGGCGCCATTGTATTCGATCCCGCCGGTGAGATTGCGGCCGACGTTGTTGCGAATGATGCAGTTGATGATGGTGCCGTTGGTCTGATTGCCGACAAAGACGCCGCCGGCGCAATGCTCGCAACCTTCCGCGGTCACCGTGTTGTCGGCGATGGTGAATCCATCGAGCACGACCGGGTGAGCGCCGCTGTGCAGGTCCATCACCACCACCGACCCGCTGCCGTCGCCGGGGCCGATCAGCGTCGTGACAAACGGGCCGTCCAGCGACTTGATCGTCAGGGCGCGTCCGCCCGGATAGATCACCGCGCCTTCCTGCGGCCCGCCGTATGTGCCGGGTGCGACCAGGATGATGTCGCCGTCGTTGGTCCCCAGGATCGCATGCGGGATGGTGCGGAAGGGATTGCCGGCGGTGCCGTCGCCGGTAGAGTCATTGCCGGCGGTGCTCACATAGACCGTCTCGGGCGGTGGTGGAATAATCTGAAACTCCACCACCCCGAGATCGGACGCGTCGCCGTCGGAAACCCAATACCCCAGCGTATCCGTGCCCGGCGCCGGCGGCGCGATGTACGAGTACGCTCCGGAAATATCGATGTCGGCCGTGCCGAGCGTCGGCGGATCGGAAACCAGGAACTGCAACACATCGGTCACGTTGACATCGGAGGCCGGCAGCATCCCGCTGACCGCGTCTCCGACGATGACAACGATGCTTGTGTCCCGCGCCACCGGTGCGCCTTGAATCTCGATGGTGTCGCCGGTAAACGACACCGGCACCAACAGGCCGCCGTCATCGAGGAAGTGCAGGAAGCGGTTGGGCGCGCCGGGGATCAGGCAGGCGGTGTCGACGACAAACGAGCCCGGCGTGGCTGAAAGATCTAGATCAAGCACGATTGACGGCACCGTATCCGCGCCCGGCGCCAGGTACTCGTCGAGGTTGTCTCCCTCGCGATAGAACCAGGCCCCCTCGGGTGAGACGGCAACCGGATGCCAGGCGCCGTCTGAATAATCCGCGGCCTGGTAACATGCGCCGATGGGCGAGGCGAACTGATCGGTATGGGGGTTGTCCGGCAGCCGGAGGTTTCCGGCGAGGCGGTTGGCGAAGCGCATTGAGAGCCGCGTCACAAACGCATCGGCGGTCAGCTCGCGCATCTCCAGCGGCAGACTCAACGCCGAGAGCGTCACGGCGTTGCTCAGGGAAATACCGACGGTGACTGAATCGGCCGAGGGCTGAAATCGTCCGCCGTGCACCACCACGGAATTCTGTGCCCAGGCCCAACTCGGCAACACCAACGCCCAGCCCAGACAGACCGCGGCAATCGCGAGTTGCTGCCAGATTCTCCCTGGGTTGGTCGGTCGGGTGCTCATACGATGCCGTTTCATCGGATCACGGTTCAGTTGCCGATGACGCGCACGGTGGCCGACTCCAGCACCAGGAGCGCATGATTGCGCACCGGGGCGCCATGGTGGTCAACCAATTGCGCGCCGGCGCGCAGAGCGATCGGCGCCGTCCCCGCGCGACGTTTGGAAAACCGGAAGGTCGCCAGATGCCCCGGCGTCGTCCCGGTGGAGATACCGACCAGCGACGCGCTCTGCTGCAAGCGCGTGACCGCGTAGGCAACCACATTGGCGGAATCCTTCAGCACCAGCGCCCAGGTCGGCACGGCGCCGGAAGCGCCGCGCAGAAAACTCCCTTCGGTGGCCGCGACGAAATCCAGGACAGTGGTGTCGTAGTCGATCCGGAACGCCGCGCCGAACAGTGAGTCGACGTTGTACACGTTGATGCTGATATCGACCAGTTCCTGCCCGGCCAGTTCGACTTCCTGGTAGAGCGGCGCGGCGCGCAGCATCAAAAGCGCCGGCCGCATCACGATGTTCAAGGTCAGTGTCGCGCCGGGCTGGACCTGGCGTGGACCATCACGCCCCTCGTAGAGCACCAACCCATCGCCATCCAGCGCGCGCAGGACAAACGTGACCGTATCGCCCGGCGCGACGCTGACGGTGTCATCGATGACGCCATTCCTGAAATTCAGTGTGTCGGGTCCGACCGGCACCGCGCCGTAGCGGACGGTCAGGGTGACAACCTCGATGCGCGAGGCCAGCGACGGGGTCTCCAGGGAGACATTCAGTTTCAGCGCGACCGCGCCCCCGCCGCCGGTCGGCGAGTCGCCGCAACCCAGCAGCCAGAGCGATAGAAGCAAAAGTCCCGTGGCGCGTCCTGCGGGAAGAGCGTGCCAGATGCCGGCCATCACGCGGCCAATCTCCCGCCACGGGTACCTCCCTGTCAAGGCATAAGCCGTCCGGACGGCGTTCCCGCCTGTGCCTGAACAATCGCATTGACTCGGCCAGGCCGGGGCGGCTATCTGTGACCTGATGATCTCAGGTCGGAAACGCGTCTCCCAGGGGGTCTTCGCCTGCGCCCTCGCGCTCGGCGTGCTTCTGGCCGGAGGCGGATGCGCGGCCACCGTCGGGCAGCGGGCCATGCGGGCGATGTATGAGGGTGACTATGCCCGGGCGGTCCCGCTTTTGACCTCGCAGACGATTTCCTCACCCGATGATGCCCGCGCCTGGGCGCGCTTGGGCGAGGCCCAGTTCCACACGCAGCAGTTTGCGCCGGCGCGCGCGTCGTTTGCGCGGGCCGTCGAACTCGATGGCTATCTCCCTTCGGCCTATCTCTTTCTCGGCTACATCGCCGAAGAAGAAGACAGTGTCGAGGCGGCCATCCGACACTATGAGGAGTGCATCGCGCGGCGACCCTCGGGCGCATTGACACGCGATCTGACCAAACGCATCGAGACCTTGCGCGGGGAGCAGGCGCGGCTGGCCGCCCAGGCGGCGCTGGCGCGCGAGCGTGCGGCCGGCACACCGCCGTTGTCCGAATCGGCCATCGCGATCATCCCGTTCAACTCGGACAGTCTACCCGACAACCTGCGTCCCATCGGACGCGGACTGGCCGAATTGCTGGCGTTGGACCTTGCTAAAGTGAAATCGCTGCGGGTCGTTGAGCGGGAGCGAGTCGACCGGCTGATCCGGGAGTTGAAGCGGTCGCCGCTGGCGCCTTTCGACTCGGCCGGCGCGCCGCGGCTGGGACGGTTGCTCGGCGCCGCCCATGTGGTCGGTGGCGAGGCGGTGGAAGTGGAGCCCGGACGGCTGCGCCTGCGGACCCGTCTGGTCGGAGTCCTCGACGGCCGCTTCGACGCGGCGCGCGACCAAGTCGGCGAACTGGCGCAGTTGTTCCAGATGGAGAAACGCATCCTCTGGGAGATTCTCGCCAAGTTGCGCATCGAGCCGACGTTGGAAGAGAAGCTGGCGCTCGACCGGATTCCGACCGAGTCGTTTGTCGCCTACCTGTCCTACGCGCGCGGATTGGCCGAAGAGGAAGCCGGTCGCGCCCGCGATGCCGCGCGGGAGTATGAGCGCGCCGTGGATGTCGACCCGCGCTTCCGAGAAGCGGCCGATCGCGCCCGTGAGATGTCGTACCTGGCCTCGCTGGATCTGAACGCAAGCCCCGAGCCGCTGGCGGATTTCATCGAGCAACACAGCGGCCCGTTCGAGTGGACCGAACGCCCGGCGCGCACCGATGACCGGCTGGGCGCCATGCTTGGCCAGGCCGGGCTGGTGCCGACGACGCCGCCGGGGCCGATCGACGATCCCTACACACCGCCCTCCACGAACACGACCATCATCATCCATGGTCAGTTCGACCAGGCGAAGCCATGAGCCGCAGAGGATCGCCGGCATGCACGACCCTGGCCGCCCTGGGCATCATCGCGATGCTCGCCGCGGTCGCGACATCGGCGCGCGCGCAGATCATCCACGGCCAGAATCCGGAAATGTCGCAGCGGCTCACCTACATGTCGTGGAAAGTGTCGGGCGATGAGGAGTTCACGCTTCAGGAATGGCATGTGCCGCTGACAATCCGCTCCGGGCTGGCCGAGAATGTCGAACTGGCGGTGACCGGCGCGGTGGTCAGCGCGTCGGCAGACTGGCCCTCCGCGGGCGACCCGATCAGCGGCCTGACCGACGCCAAAGCCCAGGTGGCTGCCTCCCTGATGGGAGATCAGGTGCTCCTGGCCGGCGGAGTGTCGTTGCCGACCGGACAAAAGAAACTCTCGCGCGACCAGCAGGAGCTGTTGTCCTGGCTGTCATCCGACTTCCTCAACTTCCCGCTGAAGAATCCCGGCGAGGGCATTAACCTCTTCGGTCAGGCGGGACTGGCGCTGCCGGCTGGGCAATGGGTGGTCGGCGCCTCGGCGGCGCTGTATCTGGCGGGAACGTATGAGCCATACGATAACGGCCGTGAATATCAGCCGGGGTCACGGCTGGTCGGCGGCATCGGCGCCGAGCGCATCTGGCCCGCCAACCATCGACTGACCTGTGATCTGCTGGTGATTTACAGCACCAACGACAAACTCGACGGCGAAGCGGTCTTTCGCGATGGCGTGCAATTCGACGCCCGGCTGGCGGGTGTGGTGGCGCTCGGCCGCGGCGCGCTGGAAGGCGGTCTGCGGTATATCCAGCGCGGCAAAGACAAACAGCCCGGGCCGGCGGAGGACCTGATCGCCGAGACGGACAAACGCCACGGCGATGATTTCCGTCTGCATGCCGCCGGACGGATGCCGGTGGGTCAATCCGTCAGCGGCTGGCTGTCGGTCGATGCAAAGTTTCTTGCCGCCAACGACTATCCCAAAGCGTCGCCGTTTTTCGAGGACGCGGCGCATCTGGCCGGGTTCGGCGGAGGGCTGGATCTTGCGCTCGGGCTCAGGGCGCGCGCCGGGTTTGGCGCGCGGGTCTGGACCGGTTCCTCCGACGGCGCGCAGGGCCTCGGCGCCATCGACTTGTCCGGACTCGAAGTGCTCCAGCATTTCGTCGTGACGTTCTGATTCCCTCTGCCTGCTATCCCGCTTGGACTTTCCCGACGCGCCGCGTGTATCTTCCCTCCGTGGAAACCCGGACAGCGACAGCGCGTGTTCAATGGTGGCCGCTGGCCTGTTTGTGCGCCATCGCCATCATCGCGCATGTGCACCCGGCGGGGGCGCAGCGGCCCCGCGCGACCGCTTCCAAGACCGATTCGGTTGTCACGGCACCACGCCCGATCTTCCACCTCATCACCACCTGGGATGCGACCGCCATGCGGGTGACGCATTCCAGCGCCGCCGATCCTCTCGCCTATTCGCTGGAACGTCTCTGCCTCTACTATCAGACCCCGTTCGATCCGGTGCTGATGTTGCGAATGAACCGGTCCCCGCTGGAGTGGCCGCCGGTGTTTGCCGATGACCGTCCCGATCCCGACCGTCAGCGCATCGAGATCCGCGCCTTCCTCGACGGATCGGGTCTTGGCTATCGCGAGTTGATTCCGCTGGACCTGCCGCCCGCCGCCTTCGCTGAGTCGCTGTCGGCAGCGCTGTCCGCCGACCAGCCGGTGCTGATGAACAATCCGCTGGCGGCGGTGATCTACGGTTATGATCAGCGCGAGCCCGACCACTGGTGGTGGTTCGACGAGGCGGGCAGCCCTGAGATTGTCCTCGAATCGGAACGGCATGAACGATTCACCTATTGGAGCGATCGTCCGACCGCCGGAGTGGCCTGGGCGATCACCGGACGTACGGACCGTCCGAAGTTGTCGGCGGATTCGTTGAGTTGGGAATATCTGCGCGCGATTGTGCGTTCGGTCCAAGGGGTGGCGGCGGAGGGTGTGCGGCCCTATCCGCTGAGCCTGCGACGCGTTCAGGATCTGTTGGCATCCTCCGATACGCTGCCGGCTCTGGCTCCGACGCACGACCCGCGTGATCCGTTGGCGCTGGGACGGATGCGGCGCGTCCGTGTAGACTTGGTCGGCGTGTGCGCTTCGCTGGCGGGCACGAAACGCGACACCGCGATCACCGAGCCGCTGAAATTGGCGCAGTATCACCTGCACACGGCCTCCGGTACGCTCGCCGAGTTGGCGAACGCGCTCTACGGTGACGCGACGGGTTCGATCGATCTGGCGCGCCAGTGGAAGAACGCGCGCGCCCGCGGACACGCCCTCCAATTGCTGGGCGATCTGCTGAAGTCGGAGAAACTGGCGCTGGAATCCCTGACGGCCGCCGTCACCGCGCACGACAAATCCGACGCGCCGGCGGCCAGGAACTCCCGTCGCCGCGGACGATGACGCTCTAATCTTTCTCGAAAACGACGGTTGCCGACGAGTACGTGAGATCGTGCGTCATGCTGACCGCGGTGTGGGTCACGCCCAGACGCGCGGCGCGCAATTCGGCCTTGCGGAAGAATCGCAGACCGGGCTTGCCGGTCGGTTCGCGGGTGATTTCGATGTCACGCCAGGCAATCCCGCCGGGCCAGCCCAAGCCGAGCGCCTTCATCGCCGCCTCCTTGGCGGCGAACCGTCCGGCCATGGACTCGGCCGGATGCGGACGCGACAGGCAATAGGCCCACTCGGCGTCGGTGAAGACACGCCGCCCAAAACGGTCGCCGTACTTCTGCCAGCTGCGAGCCACGCGGGCGATTTCGATCTGATCGATGCCCAGTCCGATGATCACATGGCGTCTCCGACGTTATTGCGGCTCGTCGATGCGCTTGATGCCGCCCTTGTCGATCAGGTCGGCGTAGACACCCTTGATGCGGTCGAAAGAACCCTTGTAGAAGATAAACAGCGGCTTGGGACGTCCGGGTCGGAAGGCGAAGTAGCGGCCATCGTCTTCCTTCGGGTGGTTCCACAAGAGCGTGTCGGAGCGTCCGTCGCGGCTGTCAAGAATCAGCTGCATGTACGGGTTGTCCGTTTCGGCCTCGACGCCGGTGCCGGCCGAGGCGAAGGCATCGGTGGTGAGTGGCGTGAACCGGCGGAGTCGGACATTGAAGACCGCGGTGTCGACCGGCAGACCGGCGGCGGCGCCGTCCTTGTAGACCAGCCATGGTCCGTTGTCGGCGCGCGCCACCCGCACCTCGCCGTCGCGGGTGATCCAGCGCACGCTGACCAGTTGCGCCGAGTCGGTCTCCGCGATCACCCGCGAGCCCCAGTCGGTCGGCACGCGGCGGAAGACGCGCTGGAAGTCGCCGCGGGCCATGTAGACCGAATCGGACTGCAGTTGGCGGATATAGGTGTGATTGAAATCGGCCCCCGCCTTGCCCATGACGAACTCGGCCACGGGCACGCCGCCGGCGAAGAATTGCAGCACGGTGCCGCTGGTGGTGTCGACCTGGAAGGAGCTGTGTTTTTCCGGGCGGGTCGAGATCAGGTTCTCGAGCACCATCTCGTTGGTGAAGCGAAAGACATCGCGCAGGATGTTCGGGTCGGCCGCGTGGCTGTACTCGGGAAAGATCACCGTCCAGTTGCCGCCGCGCCGGGAGAGATAGGCCCAGTTGGCATATTTGACGGCGATGGAATCGACCGCGGTCGAATCGGCCTTGAAGAAATCGCGGCGTTCGCGGATCGACAGTTCGGTCTTCTCTTCGGTGTGGAAGACGTACCAGGCGCCCCAGAGCAGGACGACCAGACCGGCGAGCACGAGCGTGTTTCGTTTCATGATCGCAGCGCCCCCGATGGACGATCAACCCATCTTGCGACGGCGGCGCGACTGCCAGCGCCACACGCCGTACAACACGACCAACAGCGGCGGACCGAACACGTTGGCGTACTTGACCATCGTGCGGCTTCCCTCGGAGACTTCCTCGAGCGGGCGCACGGTGACATTGCGCGCGCGGATCGAGATCAGGCCCTCTTCCTGCGAGAGCCAGTCGACGACGTTCATCACGAAGGCGGCGTTGGCCGGGTTGCGCAGGCCGTTGTCGCTGACGCAGTCGGCGTCGCCCACCAGCACAATGCGGTTATCGGAAATGCTGCCGGTGGCCGGCGGCAGCACCGCGGTGTTGACCATCGAATCGGGCGGCGGTCCGCTCGGGTAGGCGCTGGTGAACGCGCCGGTGATGGCAGCCGCGAGAACCTGATGCGGCTCGGTGAAGTCCGCCGGCAGGTACTGCCGCATCGCCGAAATGTCGTAGGGCGCGCGCCGCACGCCCGAGCGCTCCGACGACCAGCAGATGGGAGTGAAGGTCAAATTGGTCCCGTCGACCGCGGTCGAATCCAGCGGCGACACGAACGGGAAGTCGACCGCCTGCAGATCTTTGCCGACCAGGTGCTCCGGATTGAAATCGGAGACCTGCGGCATGTAGGGATACTCGACGATGTTCTGAAAGCGCAGGAAACCCTGCTGCTGCGTGACGCCGATGCGCGCGCAGCGCGCGTCGATCACCAACCCCGGCTTGAAGGCGATCCCGTAGGTGCGCAGGAACTCCGGCCAGTTGGTGCGACGGTCCATCGCCTGCTGTTCCTGCAGCCGGGTCTCGACTGGATCGTAGAAGACGGCCAGCCGTCCGCCGCGCATCACGAATTGATCGATGGCGTAACGGTCCCAGGCGCGCACCGAATCGGTCGGGCCGATGATCAGCAGCACGTCGATTTTGGGGTCAATCAACTGCCCCGGGGCGATCCGGACGGCGCGCAGTTCATAGAGCTGCTCCATCGCCTGCGTGAGCATGTCGAGGCCGGCGCCCTGCTCCGGTTCTCCGTGTCCGGCCAACAGCCCGACGATGGGCACCTCGTCGGCGGTCACCTTGCGGATGGCGCTGGAGATTTCGTATTCCAGGTTGCGCGTCGACTGCACCACCGGAATGACTTCCTTCTTATCCTCATACAGGAAGGCCAGCCCCATGTACACCTTCTTCAGTTCCATCTTGTCCTTCTCGATGGCCTGAACCTGCAGGGGCGGGATGCCGAGGGCCTGCGCCTCGCGTTCGCGGTCGGTCTTGACCGGGTCGATGAACTCAAAGCGCAGCTGCCCGCCGGAGTAGGCGCGGTACTCGTAGAGCTGGTCCTTCAGGTAGCGGGCATTGGCATTGTACGGCGCCGGGACGTCCTCGGAGAAGTAGAGTTTGCAGACAACCGGATCATCGAGCGACTCGGCCAGCCGCTTGGACGCGTCCGACAGCGAGTAGAGCCGTTCGTCGGTGATGTCAATGCGCGCAAAGAAGAACAGACTGATCAGGTTGACGGCGATCACCACCGCCACAAACAGCGGCACCGCCGTCAGCGAACCGATCCCTTTGCGGACATTCTTCTGCATGAGCCATTCCACCGCTTAGCGCCAGCGGCGCGATTCGAGCGTGCGCACGGCCAGATAGAGAAAGACCGTGATCACCGACGCGAAATAGATCACGTCACGCGTGTCGATGATGCCGCGCGCGATGTTGTCCAGATGATAGGTGATCGACAGGTACTCCAGGATCGACGCGATCGCGCCGGGGAAGAAGATGACCACCTTGTCGAGCATGTAGAACACGAAGATCAGCACAAAGCCGGTGATGAACGCGACAATCTGGTTTTGCGTGAGCCCCGAGGTAAACATGCCGATGGCGAGGTAACTGGCGCCCATCATCAGCAACCCCAGATACCCGCCGACGATCGCGCCGCCGTCGGGGTCGCCGAGCGTGGCGATGGTCATCGGATACGCGAACGTGAGCAGCAGCGCCACCGCCAGCAGGATGAACGCGGCGAGGAACTTGCCGAGCACGATCTCCACATCCCGCACCGGCAGCGTGACCAACAGTTCGAGCGTCCCGCTTTTCTTCTCCTCGGCGATCAACCGCATGGTGATGGCGGGAACAAAAAAGAGGAAGGCCAGCGGGACCACGGTGCTGAACAGGTCGCGCAGTTCGGCCTGGCCGACGAGGAACAACCCGGCCGAAAAGAACCAGCCCGCGATCAACAAGAACAGGGTCAGGATGACATAGGCCACCGGCGAGTTAAAGAAGCTCTTCAACTCCTTGACCGTGAATGTCCAGGTGTTCGTCATCATGGCGTCTTACCCGGCGGTCAGTTCGCGGAAGACATCTTCGAGACGCACGCTCTCGCGGCGCATCTCCAAAAGTACCCAGTCGCGTTCCTTAACCATGGTGAAGACCGACTCGCGCAGGTCGCGTCCGCCGGCCGATTCAATCACAAAGCGGCCGTTGCTGTCGGGGGCGACACGGGCCGCGCCCGGGAGTTTTTCCAGCGCCGCGCGGACCTCGCCGGCCGGGCCCTTGATCTCGACCCAGAGACGCTCCTGCCCCTGTGAGGCGGCGCGCAGCGACGACGGCGAACCGTCGGCGACGATCTTCCCGCGGTTAATGATCAGCACCCGGTCGCAGGCCTGCTCGACTTCCGAAAGGATGTGCGTGCAGAGGATGAGCGTTTTGGCGCGGCCCAGTTCCTTGATCAGCGCGCGGATTTCAACGATCTGGTTGGGGTCCAACCCCACGGTCGGCTCATCGAGGATCAGGATTTCCGGTTCATGGATGATCGCCTGCGCCAGCCCGACGCGTTGCCGGTACCCCTTGGACAGTTCGCCGATGTCCTTGCGCACCACTTCACCCAGGCCGCAGAGTTCGACCATGCGGTCGTTGCGCCGCTTGTGCTCCGAGGCGGGAATGCCGCGCAGGCGCTGGACGAAGGTCAGGTAGTCCAGCACGTTCATTTCGGCATAGAGGGGATTGTTTTCGGGGAGGTAGCCGATTTTGCGGCGCACTTCGAGGGAGTGCTCCTCGGCGTCGAGTCCGTCGATCAACACCCGCCCCTCGGTCGGGGGCATAAAGCAGGTGATGATCTTCATCGTCGTGCTCTTGCCGGCGCCATTGGGGCCGAGAAAGCCCATGATCTGGCCGGTGGGCACGGTGAAGGAGATATGGTCGACGGCGCGGGTGGCGCCGTAGGTCTTGCTCAGATCCTGAACTTCAATCATAGGCCGCGATCGATCGATGACATTCAGATCCGATCCAAGTCCATCGAGTCGCTGAGTTTAATGCATTCGCCCGGTCCTGCCAAGCCCTTTTCACCGGAGACCTTACCGTCGTCGGCGGCCCGCCGGAGCCATTGCGGGCCGTCCTGTGCGGGAAACGAGCACCGGCAAGGACGCCTTTATACAGCCAAGCGCGACACGAGTTCAAAAAAATGTCAGCGACGGCAGGGACCGTCGGTCGCCCGTTGCCGCAGACACCAATACCGCAAGTCTGCTGTTTCGAAAGGCGGCGCCGGGTCCGATATTCTAAAAAGGTGTGCCGGGTACTGGTTGTCCGGTCCCACCGGAGTCCACTTGACGCAGGGGGAGCAATCATGACGTTGTTGCGCCGATCGCTGGTAACGCTGTGCCTGTTGCTCGGACCGCTGGGCGGTTACGCGCCGGGGCAGGATGATGTGGCCGCGGTGATTGACCAGCACTTGGATTCCCGTGGCGGGGATGATCGCATCCTTGGTTTGCAGGGATATGTGATGCGCGGGACGATTTCGCAGAACGGACGGGCCTATCCGCTGCAGATTCGCTGGAAGCGTCCCAACAAACTCCGCTTCGACATCGGCGTGGGCGACAACACGGTCGTGTCGGCCTACGACGGCCAGACGGTCTGGACCGTCGAGCCGGGGCCCTGGGGACGACAGGCGGCCGGCGTGATGCCCGGACTGCGCGAGTGGTTCATGCGCCAGGCCGATTTCGAGGGACCGCTCATCAATTCCAGCAAGAAGGGCATCGCGGTCACACCGGACAAGTCAACCTGGAGCCCCGCCGCCGGCTACCTGTTCCGCATCGACCGCGGCACGGGCGTCACCGACGAGTTGTTCGTCGATCCCAACCTGCGCCAAGTGGCGCGCGAAGTCCTTTACCTCGGCCCCCCCGGTTTTCAGCACCGGGTCGAGCAGCGCTACAGCAAGTTCCGCCGCATTCAGGGCTTTTCCTTCCCGCACCGGATCGAGCGACTGGTGGATGACGGCTCCTTCGACGCGATGATCGACATCACCGAAGTCACCATCGTGCCGGCGGTCGACGATTCGCTGTTTGCCATGCCGGCGGTGCGTTCCGCCGCCGCCAGCGACACGCGTCTGGCCGACTTAAGCGATCTAACGCCGGTGCGCGAGCGGTTTGCCGCCGATGCCGGCATGGTGCGTCTGGTGGCGCTGCTGTCGCCAACCTCGGCGTCATCGCGCCAGGGGCTTCTGGAGGTGCAGGGAATCATGGACAGCATCCGCGACGAGCGGGTCAAAGCGTACATCATCTGGATGCCGGTGGTCGAAAGCGATGACCGTGCCGCCGCCGCGGCCCGCACCGCCGAATGCGCCGACGCCCGGTTCGCGTTCTTCTGGGATCCGAAGCTGGTCGCGGCGCAGCAATGGCAGGATGTCCTCGATTTGGGGTCGATGGGCTGGAATCTCTACCTCTTCCACGCCGGCGACGCGACCTGGGAGTCCGCCCCGCCGACGCCCGGCTTCTGGATGCATCAGGGGGTGGGCAAAAAGAACGCGCCGCTTCTGGACCGGGCGCAGGGTGTGGCCAAGATGCGCCAGTGGCTGGCGGCGGCCACCGACGATGGAAAGAAGTCGCCGAAGCATTCCGAACGTTAGTTTCGATCCGGATAAAGCCGACAAAAAGGCGGGGTGAGTCGCGCTCACCCCGCCTTCTCTATTGCCATCGCAGCGAGTCTACTTGGAATAGCCGAGGATGTCGATGGTCACCCGGCGGTCGGCCTCGCGCACATCCTCCGGCGCGGTGGCCGGATGCACCGCCGAGGAATTACCGAACGAGCGCACCGCCAGACGGCTGGAGTTGATCTTGTGCGTGTTGACGACATAGTCGCGGGCGGCCTCGGCGCGGCGCTGGCCGAGGACGATGTTGTACTCGGCGTTGCCCACCGCGTCGGCATAACCCGAGAACTCGGCGATCAGGTCCGGATCCGCTTTCAGGCGCTCGGCCACACGGTCCAGGACTTCGCGCGACTGCTGGCGCAGATCGGCGCGGTTGAAGGCGAAATAGATATTCTCAGTGAACAGGATTTCATGCTCCTTGCGGCAGCAGTCCAGCGCCTTCTGGGCGGTCATCATCGCCGAATCGGCCAATGATTCGTTGGCGGCCAGACGACGTTCCAGATCGGCGATCTTGCTGCGCAGGTCGGAGTCATCATAGGCCGCGGCCTTGGCCGCGTCGGCTCCGCCATCCTTCAGCATCACATCATCGCAGGGCACGCCCTCGCGCCAGGCGCAGTTGGACAGCAGCGGCATGGCCACCAGCAGGATCGCCAAGCTCGCCCAGATCAGTTTTCCCTTGAACATTGCTCCTCCTTGCTGGAGTCACTTTCTCATTGTCCACGATAGCAAACGCACCCCCCCAACTGCGAAGTGCGCTGTGTGCGTCAATCTATAGAGGCTATCGGCAACGCGCAACCCACATTCAAGTGCCCCTAAGCCTCAAAGTGGCAGCAAATTACGCCGTTCGCCGCGGTCGTCAAGCCCAATTTAGAAACTAATTTCGCGGCCGTTCCCACTCTGGTGGCGGCTGCAACGGGGTAAAGAACCGGTCCGGAATTGGAATATTATAGTCTTGTTTAAGCAGTTTCCATCGGTGCTCTCCCCCGTCGGCGACCCCTCTCAGCACCAGTCGATCCAACTGCCAGAACGGCGGACGATCGCGGTGGAAATTATCGAACCACACATCAGCGACCAGCACGCCGTCCTCGTTATCCGCGCGGGCGGCGACGCTGGCAGGGCCATTCTTGCCACGGTTCCACTTGATGGTCCAGTCGGTCCCGTCCGAGCGGGCGGTGAACCGGTCGGACTCGCCCACGCGGGTCAGATGGTCAACTTCGCGCGAACCACCCCAGCCGCCGCCAAACAGGTCGCGCCAGGGTCCCTCGAAGAATTCCGCCACGGGAAACTCATAGTCAATGAGGTTGGCCAGTTCGTCGGTGATGAAACGGCCATCGCGGTGGTTGACGAAGGTGAAGTCATCGCCGACCACTACGGCGGTGAAGGCGGGCATTCCGAAGGGGCCGGTCGCGATGATCCGATACTGCTCGGGCGCCTTGTAGGCAATCTCGAGGATGAACTCAGCGTGGGGTTCGACCCCGACCGCCCGCCAGCGCACCCGGTAGGTTGCTGTCTGGATGGCATCGCGGCGCTCGCGCAGACGCTCCAGCACCCGCGCCGCTTCATCCTCTCCGGACAGCACCTGCCCGCCGGCGCATCCCAGCCCGGCCAGACCGATCAGAAGCACAACGGAAGTGAAAAGCGAACGTATGGGCGAACGCAGTCCCATCAGGTCGTGTAGATGAGCGCGTAGAGGTACCCGATCGGCAGGCCGCTCAGGGCGTGGCAGAAGAAGTTCACCACCGGGCCGATCATCAACCAGATCGGCGAGAAACCGGCAAACATGCCGATGGCGATGATGCCGATTAAGATCATCGGCCCGACTTGCTCCAGATGCCAGAGGTGACGGTCCCACTCGCGCGGTGAGAGACCATACAGGATTTTCGAACCATCCAGCGGCGGCAGTGGAATCAGGTTGAAGAAGGCCAGCGAGAGATTCATGATCAACGCCATGCCGATGATGCGCCCCAGCGACGGCCAGAATCCCTCGGTCATCGATGATCCCCAGCCGTTGGCCAAAAGCAGGCGGATGCCGATGCCGCAGGCGATCGCCAGCAGGATGTTCGATGCCGGACCGGCCGCCGCGGTCAGGAACATCCCCTGCTTCTCATTCTGAAAATTGCGCGGATCGACCGGGACCGGCTTGGCCCAGCCGAATCGGAACTGCGAGATGATCAGCATCAACGTGCCGAAGAAATCCAGATGCGCGATCGGATTGAGCGTCAACCGTCCGAGCATGCGCGCGGTCGGGTCGCCCAGACGCCACGCCATCCAGGCGTGCGCCGCCTCGTGAAAGGTCAGCGAGAACAGCAGCGCCGGCAGAAAGATGAGCAAAAAGACGGGGTCGGTCAGCATCGTGAATCTCGCACAACAAGTCGCCGGCGGAGTTGTTCCCCGTCGGTGCGGGCATAATACCAACACACGCCCCGGGGGGCCAGAACAACACGCGCAAGGCAAGTTGGATTACCGCGATCGGGAACGCGCGGATTTGGCGCCCAGACGGTAGCGGGAGACCCAGGGATTGCTGGCCAGGTAGAATCGCCAGGGACGCTCGTGGCCTTCGTTCACACCGATACGTCCGCTGACCTCGATCGCCCCAACCGGGGCCGTGGGCGGCAGAACGCGGAACCGTTCGCCGTCCAAACGGGCGCCATTGTCAGCGCCGGTGATGCCGAAGGCGGCGGTCAGTTTGCCGGGGCCGTTGGTGAGATCGAAGTCGCGGTCGACCCGACGACGCCGACGCATCAGTGCGATCCCTGCAAGCGGCTCGATCCCGCGGATCAGCACCGCCGCCGGAAATCCCGCGCGTTCGGTGACGAAGTTGAGCATCCAGTGGTTGCCGTAGGTGAAGTAAACGTAGGCATGTCCCGGCGGCCCGTACATCACACAGTTGCGCGGCGTCATGCCGCGGTGCGCATGGCAGGCCGGGTCTTCCTCGCCGACGTAGGCCTCGACTTCCACCAGCCGTCCGGCACACTCCGAGCGGCCGTTGCGGACCCATAGCTCGCACCCCAACAGTTCCCGCGCCACGGTCAGCGTCGGCCGGTCATAGAAAGACGACGGGAGGGGCTTGGGAGCCATGGGGCGAAGGTGCCGTGCGGGAATGCAGGGATCAATCATCTTCCAAGGGCGACGTGACCGGCCCGGTGACGCCGTCCGGATGGAAGTGCCGCCAGACGGTTTCGGCGGTTTTTTTGTCGATGCCGGTTTTTTCGCGGAGGTCGTCGACGGTCGCTTGCGCGATCGCCTCGACCGTCCCGAGGGCCGAAAGCAACGCGCGGCGGCGGGCGGGGCCGACACCGGCGATGTTGTCCAGTTCGGATTGGATCACGCGCTTCTTGCGGCGTTCGCGCTGGAAGGTGACGGCGAAGCGATGGGCTTCATCGCGCACACGCTGCAACAGCCGCAGCGACGGCGACGAGCGCGGAATCGACAACATCGGCCCGGCGGGCAGGACCACCTGCTCGAGCCGTTTGGCCAGACCGATCACAGGCACATCGCTGATGTTGAGCGCTTCCAACGCGCGCAGCGCCGCCGACAGTTGACCTGCGCCGCCGTCGATCAGCACCAGATCGGGGAACTCCTTGCCCTCCTCGACCAGATCGGAGAACCAGCGGGTGACCAGTTCGCCGATCATGGCGAAATCGTTGCGGCCGATCACAGTCTTGATCTTGAAATGGCGGTACTCGCGCTTGAGCGGCTTGCCGTCGCGGAAAAAGACCAGCGACCCGACCGGATCGGTCTCGCCGAGGTTGGAGACATCGAAGGCGCCGATGGTGCGTGGCGGCACCGCCAGGCGCAGGTCCTTCTGCAGTTGGTAGACCCCTTCGGGGATGCGCACCGCCGCGGCGGCCTTCTGCGTGAGCATCTCGTTGAGCGCCAGACGGGCGTTCGTGACCGCCATCTCCAGCAACGCCAGCCGTTCGCCGCGCTGCGGCACGATCAGACGCACTGCCCGTTTGCGGTCGCGTGAGAGCCACTCCCCGATCAGGTCCTCCTCGGACGGATGGAAGGGCAGGTAGACCTCATCGGGAATCGAGGGCGAGTGCAGGTAGTATTGCTTGATGAAGGCGGCGAGGATGTCGCCCTCGTCGTCATCGGGTTCGGCGGCCAGTTGGTAGTTCTGCCGGCCGATCAGCATCCCTTCGCGCACCTGGAGCGCCACCGCCGCGACCACCTTCTCGGAGCGGGCCAGGGCAATGATGTCGCGGTCGGCCTGGTCATCGTCGACCACCTTCTGCTTCTGGCGCACCGATTCGACCGCGCGCAATTTGTCGCGCCACTCGGCCGCCTCCTCGAAACGCATCGCCTCGGCCGCCTCGTTCATCTGCGCGGTCATCTGTTCGATGAGCCGCCCCTCCTTCCCTTCCAGAAACAGGCAGGCGGAATCGATCAGCGCCCTGTAGGCGGCGGCGGAGATCTTGTCCTCGCAGGGGCCGGGGCAGCGTTTGATGAAGTAGTCGAGACAGACACGGTACTCGCGCCGGGTCGGCGAGGGAATGATCAGGTTGCAGGAACGAATCTGGAAGACCCGGCCCAGCGTCTTGATCGTCTGGCGCATCCCCTTGACGTTGGTGTAGGGCCCGAAATAGCGCGCGCCGTCTTTGCGCATCCGCCGCACCACCAGCATGCGCGGGAAGGGCTCGTTGGTCGTGACTTTGATATAGGGGTAGCGTTTATCGTCCTTGAGACTGACGTTGTAGCGCGGCTT
The DNA here is from genome assembly GCA_035559435.1 of bacterium. Classification (NCBI taxonomy): domain Bacteria; species bacterium. The sequence continues at coordinate 145,450 of DATMBC010000103.1, read as the reverse complement.
GTGCTCCTTGACCAGATTGGCCTCGAGGATGAGCGCCTCGATTTCCGAATCGGTCGAGAGGATGTCGAAATCGGCCACCCGTTCCAACAGGCGCAGGGTGCGCGGGTGGGTAGGTCCGGCCTCGCGGAAGTAGGAACGCACCCGGTTGCGTAGGTTCTTGGCCTTGCCGACATAAAGGATCTCCCCGTCGGCGTCCTTGAACATGTAGACCCCGGGACGGTCGGGCAGGGTGTCGAGCTTGTCGGCCAGGTTTGCCATGGTGTCTAATCTACGTGCGACCAGCGCAAATCGATAGAGGCGACCGCGGTGCCAGCGCGGCGAATCAGCGCACAGCATCGGTCACCCCCGACAGCCCCTACCCTGTCACCCTGAGCGAAGCGAAGGGGCTGCTGTCCAGCCCCACGGCGAAAAAGCAGATGCTTCGCTGCGCTCAGTATGACAATAGCTCGCGGATCGCGACGAGTCTGCTGTAACAGATGTCACCAACGGAGCCTCGAAGGGACGGAACAAAATAGCCCACGGCTTAAGCCCTGGGCTGGACGCGCCGGACCAGATATTGCCCCGGGAAGGATGGGACGGCGTTAGTTATTCGCCGGTGTGCAGCAACGGGGCGACACGGCGCGCGCCACGGTAGGCGTCGCGGTAGATCGCCTCGTCGAGCGAGGAGATGACCACGCCGCTGGATTCGGAGGCGTGGACGAAACGGTTGTCGCCGAGGTAGACGCCCACGTGCGACGGGCCACGCGACGAACCAAAGGTGAAGAAGACCAGATCGCCGATCTGGAGTTCGTCGTCGACCACAGCCTCGGGCAGGCGGTAGAGCCCGCGGGTGTTCTCCGGCAGTTCGGTGCCGTCGTAGTCGCGGTAGATCGCCGTCACCAGATTGGAACAATCGATGCCGCGCAGGTTGTCGCCGCCGCGCTTGTAGGGAGTGCCGAGGTAGGTGTCGACAATCCGCCGAAAGAGCCGGGCATCGATGGTGGTCGGCGTGGCGGCGCGGCGCTGGTTACGGCGCGCGCGAGGCGATTCGACCGCCGGCTCCCGGTCGGCATCGCTGCCGTCATCGTCGAGATCGGCGCGTGGCGCGGGCGGCGCGCCCGATCCATTATAGATTGGATATGGTGAACATGACACGACCACCAGCCACGCAAAGGCCGCCGCGAACAGACCCATCTTGTAACGAGACATGAGTTCCCTGCCCCCTCTCGTTCTCGCTTATGGAAAAGTGGGGTAGGCGATGCCAAAGCGCCAGCGGAAAAACAGGCGGGTGCCGATGAAGCCGGCCACCAGCAGGGCCAGATAAAACGGATAGGCGATGACTGCCGAAACCGAGAGGGCGGCCACCGCCGCCTTGGCGGCTGTGGCGGCGCCGCCGGACTTGACGATTCCGCGCAGGAAAAACGGCCAGGCCGCCGCGCCGGCGAAGGCCAGATAACGATCGCCGATTCTCGCCGCCACCACAACCGCCAGCGTCACCAGGATCGCCGCAATGATCATGGTGGCGCGTGCGCCCCATCGGACGGCGAAGGTGCGCTTGCCGGTGGCGGCATCGCCGTCGCAGTCGGGCACAGTGGTCGCCAGATAGACCGCGCCGACCGCCAGTGTGTACGCCAACGCGCCCATCCAGCTACCCATCCAGGGCCGTCCGGCAAACACAGAACCGAGTACATAGACCGCCGCGCCGTGTCCGATGCCGTTGGCGATCAAGGCCAGATAGGGACGGTTCTTCCATGCCCGACGGCCGACCGAATAGACAATCCCCAGCGCCATAATCAGGCCAGTGATGGCCAGATAGGGCCAGCCGAACGGGAGGGCAAGCGCCAGCGCGACCAGATCAAGCGCAGCGGTGAACACGCCGGCGGCGCGCGGCGAGATGAGGCCTTCCGGCAGGAAGAAGAGCTTGCGATTGAGACGGTCGGATTCGATGTCGCAGATCTGGTTGAGCGTGTAGACGCCGCCGAAGAGCGCGGCCAACTGCACGAAGAACAGAGCCCACCGAAGCGGCGGGAGAGTGGCATCGGCGGGTGTCGGGAGTGTGCCGAGCAGCGCGATGGTCCAGACCGGCGGCAGCAGGACCGGGCGGAGGAAGAACAGGTAGTCGAGCGGTGTATGACGGCCCCCGATCATGCCGTCTCCCTCATCGCGGCCACAGCGACAACAGCAGGTGCAGACAGGGCGCGGCCATCATCGCCGAATCGAAGCGGTCGAGCACGCCGCCGTGGCCGGGAATCAGATGCGAAGAGTCCTTCTCCCCCGCGGCGCGTTTGAGCACTGACTCGAAGAGGTCGCCGATCTGACCAACGATGCCGATCACAAGCGAGGCGGCGACCAGCAACCCGGACGGCGCATCCATCCAGCCGCCGGCGACAAAGCCGAGGCCGACCGCCAGCGAGGCGATCACCTGCGCGACGCTGCCGGCGATGGTCTTCTTCGGGGAGACCAGCGGCGCCAGCTTCGCCTTGCCCAGCCAGACACCGAACAAATACGCCGCGGTGTCGCCGATCCAGAGGTTGGCGAAAAGCAGGATCAACCACCAGAATCCCTGTCCATCGGCATTGGCGCGCAACGCCAGGAGCGCACCCAGCCCCACGCCGATCCAGGCCACGGTGGCGATCTGCGCCGCGATCCCGCCGGCCAATTGCAGGATGTCGGAGGCGCGGAACGCCGGAATGGCCGCCATCAAGACCGTCGCCGTCAGCCAGGCCGGCCAACTCCAGTTTGTCCACAAATCACCAGCAAGCCACGGCACCAGGAGCACCAGCAGGAGGCAGGGCCAAAGCGGGTATGGCGCGCCGGCCTTCTTCGCCAGACGTTGCGCTTCGCTGGTGCCAAGCAGCGCCAGGAGCGCGACCAATCCGCGCAGCCAATGGCCGCCCTGATAAAAGACCCACAGCAGGGCGGGAATCGCGACAATCGCGACGGCAAGACGAGTGAGGAAGGAGCGCATCGGCCCGGCGCCCGCCTACCGTGTCGGCCGGACACGCCCAAAGCGCCGCTCGCGCCGCTGAAAATCGAGCACGGCGCGGAAGAAATCATCGCGCGTGAAGTCGGGCCAGAACGTGTCGGTGATATACAACTCGGTGTAGGAGGTCTGCCAGAGCAGGAAATTGGAGAGCCGGTATTCGCCCGAGGTGCGGATCAGCAGGTCGGGATCGGGCAGCCCGTTGGTCTGCAGGTGCATCTTGAACAGCGATTCGTCGATCTGGTCGGGGGTGATCTCGCCGGCGTGCACCTTGGCGGCGATACGCTTGACCGCCTGCAGGATTTCGGTACGGCCGCCGTAGTTGAGCGCCAGATTGAGCACCAGCCCGGTGTTGTTGCGGGTGCGCTCGATGGCGTCGAGCACCGCCTCGCGCTTGGTCGCCGGGAGACCGTCGATGTCGCCGGTGGTGATGATGCGAACGTTGTTCTCGGCGATTTCGCGCAGTTCCTTTTTCGTGGTCTCGTAAAGCAGGCGCATGATCGCCGAAATCTCGCGCTTGGGCCGTCCCCAGTTCTCAACCGAGAAGGCAAAGAGGGTGAGCGCGGCGATGTTGGCCTCGTCGGCGGCCATGACGACGCGTTTGACGGCGGCGACGCCGGCGCGGTGGCCGGCTGAGCGCGGCAGACCGCGCCGCTGCGCCCAGCGGCCGTTGCCGTCCATGATGATGGCGACATGGCGCGGCGGCGGATTGGCGGCGCGGCGCACCTGATCGAGCAGATCGGGGGCGTCGCCGCGGCCGGCGGCCGCCTTGCGGGCGCGGGAGAGAATCGACGGCATCCCGACGCTATACCTCCATGATCTCCGCCTCTTTGGCGGCGACCAGTTTGTCGACTTCGGCGATAAAGGCGTCGGTGAACTTCTGGATTTCATCGTGGATCTTTTTGTGCTCGTCCTCGGTGATCTCCTTGTTCTTTTCCGCCTTCTTCAGATGATCATTGGCGTCGCGGCGAATGTTGCGGATCGCCACCTTGCCCTCTTCCGCGTGCTTTTTGACCAGTCTGACCAGATCGCGGCGCCGGTCCTCGTTGAGCGGCGGGATGGGCACGCGCACCAAGTTGCCGTCGACGAGGGGATTGAGGCCCAGCTCGGCCTTCTGGATGCCCTTGATGATCTCCGCGGTCATGTTCTTTTCCCAGGGCTGGATCACCAACATCCGCGGCTCGGGGGCCGAGACGGTCCCCACCTGGTTGAGCGGCACCTGGTTGCCGTAGTAGGTGACGCGCACCGAATCCAGAAGCGACACCGTGGCTTTGCCGCTGCGGATGGTGGAAAGTTCGCGGCGTGTGGCTTCCACAGTCTTGTGCATGCGGTCACGGGCGTCCGCCTTGATCGTTTCCGCAGGTCCGGCCATGTCAATGTCCTCCGCTCGGCTTACGCTGGTTGCCCCATTGAGACGACAGACAGAAAATTAAGTTGCGCTCCCGGTCCGGTCGCAAGTCAAATCCCGGCCGCGCCGGGCCGGGCTGTCCCCACTCCCCTTGTACGGAGAATCCCGCGGCGGGATCATCCGGGCAGGACGGTGGTGCCGATCTTTTCCCCGGTGGCGACCCGCAGCAGGTTGCCATCATGGGTCAAATCGAAGACAATGACCGGAATGTTGTTGTCCATGCACATCGACAGCGCGGTCGCGTCCATGATCTTGAGCTTGCGCGCCAGCGCCTCGGAAAACTGGAGAGATTCGAACTTGGTCGCGCGTTTGTCCTTCATCGGATCGGCGGAGTAAACCCCGTCCACTTTGGTCCCCTTCAGGATGACATCGGCGCCGATCTCCAGCGCGCGGAGGGCGGCGGCCGTGTCGGTGGTGAAATACGGGTGCCCGGTGCCGGCCGCCAGAATGATCACCCGTCCCTTCTCCAGATGACGGACCGCCCGGCGGCGGATGTAGGGCTCTCCCAGGGAGGCCATCGGGATGGCGGTCATGACACGGGTGTGGATGTCGATTTTCTCCAGCGCGTCCTGCAGGGCCAGCGCGTTGATCACGGTGCCCAGCATGCCCATCTGGTCGGCGGTGGCCCGGTCCATCCCTTTGGCCGCCGAGGCAACCCCGCGGTAGATGTTGCCGCCGCCGATCACCAGCGCGCACTCGATGCCCCGGCGGTGCACATCGCCCACCTGCCCGGCGATGTCGCCCAAGACACCCAGGTCAATCCCCCACCCGGGGGCGCCGGCCAGGATTTCGCCGGAAAGCTTGATCAGGATCCGTTTGAATGGCCCATCGACGGGCTTTGGGGAGGGCTGAGTCGACATGGCGGGAAGATCGGTCAGCGACGGCCCGCACGCCAGAGGCAAAGCAAAGCCCCCGTCCGCCCCGGTCGGGGGCGAACGGGGGCAGGATTCGGCCGCTTACTCGCCCAGACGGTAGCGCACGAAGCGCTTGACGGTGATGTTCTCGCCCAGCTTGCTGATCAGACCCTGCACCAGGGCGTTGATGGTCAGCTCGGGCTGCTTGACGAAGGCCTGCTCCATCAGACACACCTCGCCGAAGTACTTCTCCATCTTCCCTTCGACGATCTTGTCGACGATTTTCTCCGGCTTGCCTTCGTTGATCACCTGTTGGCGGAAGATCTTGCGTTCGGCTTCGACGGCGGCCGGGTCGAGGTCTTCGCGGCGAACGGCGACCGGATTGGCCGCGGCCACCTGCATGGCGATGTCCTTGGCCAGACCCTTGAACTCATCGGTGCGCGCGACGAAATCGGTCTCGCAGTTGATCTCCAGAAGCACGCCGAGCTTGTCGCCAGGGTGGATATAGGCGTAGATCAGGCCTTCCTTGGTGGCGCGTCCGGCCTTGGTCGCGGCCTTGGCCAGCCCGCGCTCGCGCAGATAGTTGACGGCCTTCTCGGTGTCGCCGCCGGTTTCGGTCAGCGCCTTTTTGCACTCCATCATCCCCGCGCCGGTGCGTTCCCGCAGGGCCATGACATCCTGAGCAGATATCGACATGGTTGTTCCTTTGTTCGTTGCGTCGGGTCCAAAAGATCGAATTACGCTTCCTCTTCGGCTTCGGGTTCCTTGCTCCAGGCCTCTTCGATCACGGCGCCGGCGGCGACCGCCTTGCCGCCGTCGGTGTCGGCCGCGTCCTTGCGACGCCCGCCGGTCGCCTCGAAGATCGAGGTGGCGATGGCGCTGGTGATCAGGCGGATCGACTTGATCGCGTCGTCATTGCCGGCGATCGGGAAGTCGATCGGGTCGGGATCGCAGTTGGTGTCGACAATCGCCACGATCGGGATGCCGAGCTTTTCGGCTTCGGCGACGGCGATGCGTTCCTTGCGGGTGTCGACCACGTAGATCAGGCCGGGCAGACGGCCCATGTCCTTGATGCCACCCAAAATCTCCTCGAGACGCTCCATCTCGCGGTCAAGCTTGAGCCGTTCCTTCTTGGTCAGCTTCTCGAAGGTGCCGTCGGCCTTCATCGCCTCCAGATCGCGCAGGCGCTTAATCGACTGGCGGATGGTGGCGAAGTTGGTCAGCATGCCGCCCAGCCAGCGCTCAGTCACATAGAACTGGTTGCAGCGCTGCGACTCGCTTTGAATCACTTCCTTGGCCTGCTTCTTGGTGCCGACGAACAGAATCGGACGGCCCTCGGCGGCCACCTCGCTGACCTTGCGGCAGGCGGCCTCCAACGACTTGAGCGTCTTGCGCAGATCGACGATGTAGATGCCGTTGCGGGCGCCGAAGATGAAAGGCTTCATCTTCGGGTTCCAGCGCTTGGTCTGGTGACCAAAATGCACGCCGGCGTCGAGCAGATCCTTGAGGGATACGTTCACTTCCGCCTCACTGGGTTTTGTGTTTCCGCCTCCACCCGCGTCCTCACGGCGCCGACGGACCTTGTGGTCCGACCCCGGGCCGCTCCGCGGGTGTGTGTCAAAAGCCCTCCGCCACGGCAGAGGGCTTTCGTGTTATCCGATCAACCAGTTCACTCCGAGCCAATGCCTAGCGCTTGGAGTACTGGAAGCGTTTCCGCGCCTTCGCCTGACCGTACTTTTTGCGTTCCACCGCGCGGGCGTCGCGTTCGAGGAACCCGGCCTTCTTCAGCCGCGGGCGGTAGTCGGGGTTCATCATCTGCAACGCGCGCGAAATGCCCAGAAGCAGCGCGCCCGCCTGACCCGACTTGCCGCCGCCGTGCGCGAACCCGACGAAATCGACCTGCCCCATCGCCTCCACCAGTCGCAGCGGCTGCTCGATCAGCATGACCAGCGTCTCGCGGTGGAAATAGTCCTTCATGGGCAGGCCATTGACGATCATCTCGCCTTTGCCGGGACGCAGCCCGACCCGGACGGTGGCCTCTTTGCGACGGCCGATGGCCCAATAGGTTTGTTCCGCCAAAATGCCTCCAACCAATCGCGCCACGCGCGACTTAGTTCAACGTCAGCGCCTGCGGCTTCTGCGCCGCGTGCGGGTGTTCCGGTCCGGCGTAGACATGCAACTTGCCCATCAAGCGCCGTCCCAGACGGTTCTTCGGCAGCATCCCGCGCACCGCGCGACGGATCAGTTCTTCGGGGCGACGTTCGCGCAGATGCCCGACCGTCTCCCACTTCGCGCCGCCGGGATAACCGGAGTAGGTGAAGTATTCCTTCGTCGTCTCCTTGTCGCCGGTCGTGCGGATCTTGGCGGCGTTGACGACGATGACGAAATCGCCTGTGTCCAGATGCGGCGTGAACTGCGGCTTGTGCTTGCCGCGCAACACGCGCGCGATCCGGGCCGCGGCGCGCCCCAGCACCAGGTCCGTGGCATCCACGGTGTACCACTGCCGCTCGATCTGATCTGCTTTGGGTATGAACGTCTTCATTTCCGCCCTCTTCTGGCAAAAAAACAGACAACCAGTATACCCACACCCACCCAATCTGTCAAGTGCCCAATCGACTTGAACTTCCACCGCCAGTGCCCGGCGAAGTCCCCCGCGACGAGCAAGAAAGCCGGGCCGGTAACCCGCTGGGCGAAAAGGGGTAAGTGGGTCGGGTGCCCCGCAGCAAGTCCGTCAGAGGCGGACAAAGCTGTGGGGCACCCGGCAAAGCGGTGCGTGCAAAGAGCGCACGCACCCTACAGACTGCCGACTGGGCCATAGAGAGATTACGACGACGGAGGTGCACGCGCGGGTGTCGGATGATCGATTGCTCGAATCAACTAGGTAAGCAGTTCACGACAAGCATCGACGAGACCGTAGTACTTCAGGCTGTCGGCGACCCGGGCTTCTGGATGAACATACGAAACGATGAATCTCCCGGGGGCGTACTCCACGTACGGTATTCCTCTTCGCGTTTGTGACCATTGCTCCAGCAGGCTCTTATCCAACGCGATCTTGATTCCCCACGCAACAAGCGAACCGCAGCAGATTGCAACGTCTGGCTCATAGATGTGAAACTGTCGGGCAATCCTGACCGCGTGTGTGCGAACTGCTGTGGCGAAAGCATCGGGATCCGTGGTGTATCCTCCCGGCGATTTCTTAAGATTCATCGCGGCAATCGACAGGAGTGCTGTTCGTCGCACATCGGCGGAGAGATCCTCAATCTCCGACCATTGAAGATCTCGGCTCAGATTGCGGAGCCCAAGAGTCCATCTTGCGACGTTCTCCCACGTCTGCTTTCGATCAGCTCTTGCAATTACCTCTTGGCAGAGATCCCTCAGTCCACCTTCTCGATCGTTGGCCTCCTTAAGAAGAAACAGAAGTCTCGGACTACTGCCGGCATATGCCTGATGGTCAACCATGCCGTCGCGTACGAATTGCCCTTCCAGTCCAGACCACTCGGAAAAGAGGCTATCCTGGGCTTCTAAAATCGAAGTCATACCGCGTGGACCTTTCTGAGAAGTTGTTCCATTCGCTTGGGGGCGAAACTCCGGGGCAACCCCAAAGTCAGTTAAAGCTTGAACGGCTCGCTTTTTCTTACGCCCGGGTGCCCCACCGCAAGTCCGCCAGAGGCGGACTTGCTGTGAGTAACTCTCATTCACGCAATCAAAGCGGCATCGGGGCCACTGTCAACGGGACGTCCGTCGCCCCCCGATACGTATTGTAGCGCGTAGGGTGCGTACAAAGAACGTACGCACCGTCGTTCACCGCCATGGAAAGAGCAAAGCGGTGCGTGCAAAGAGCGCATCCACCCTACAGACTACAGACTGCACGGGAGCGTGTAGGGCTATCGCCATTCCAAATGTCCAGATGGGAATGCCGGAACCAAATCCGGGATCGGTTTCCCCTTCAGTCGATATGGGCGACGCACAATGAGTTGAGTACCTGTAGCCACCTCGATGAGATTAAGATCAAGTTGTTCGCGCCCATGGAAGGAGCAAAGCGGTCCGTGCCCTTCGCATTCGCTCAGGACAAGCAAAGAGCGCACGCGCCCTGCGGATTGCCTCCACCACTTTACTTCGGAAACGGCCCTACCGCGCCCTGAGGGCCGGGTCGGAAACTTGCTGGGCGAACAGGAGTAAGCGCGTGTAGAATTGCTCGCCGGCCACCTCGTAGATGCCGTTGTGGTCGGCTCCGGGGACGATCCAGAGTTGGCCCCGCTCGCCGGAGGCGTCGTACAGGTATTGCGAGTCCTCCACCGGGATCGTCAGATCGTCGCTGCCATGGATGAACAGGATCGGGCAGGTGAGATTGGGGACTGTGCCCTCGTTGTCGAAGCGGTAGGTCATAAACCAGTGCGCCGGCAGAAACGGCAACATGCGCCGCGCCATCACCCGCGCCGAGCGGAAGGTGGCCTCGGCAATGACGCCGGCGCAGGGCCGTCGATGGGCCAGCGCGATCGCCACCGCGCCTCCGATCGAATGCCCCCAGAGGACGATGCGCTCGGGGCCAACTCCGAGCGTGTCGATCATCATTCGGTAGATCGCATCGGCATCGTGGTAGACGTTGGTCTCGGTGGCGCGTCCCTTCGATTCCCCCGCGCCGCGGTAGTCGAAGGTCACGATCGCCAGCCCGGCGGCGGCGGCCCGGGCCAACAGGTCGCGGCGATCATCGAGATTGCCGGCGTTGCCGCAGAAGTAGAGGAAGACCGGTCCCTCGACCGGAATCTCGGTGCGCCAACCGGAAAGCCGGGTGCCGTCGGGACTTCGCAGGTGCAGGGCGGTGAAACCGGGCGGGGGTGGGGTCGGGCCGCGGCGGGGCACAAACGACATGTACGGCTCGGCCCAGACAACGAGGAGCTTCAGCGCCCCAAGCGCCAGCCCCACACCGATGATCCACCAGAGAATCGTCATCCGCCGTCGCGTAAACGCCCCCTCCGCATGGTACAACCAAGAAACGATCCGATGAAACCGGAAACGGCCACAAATGACAACGGGCGGACCCGCCAGTCCGCCCGTCGCTGAAACGTCCCATACCCCGAATCTCATTTGAGCAGGACCATGGCGCGCGCCTGCGATGCCCGGCCTTCGATCACCAGACGGGAGAAGTAGACGCCGGAGGCCAGCGCCCGGCCATTGTCGTCGCAGCCGTTCCAGAAAACCGGATACTGGCCGGGTGACATCGTCTCATCAACCAGCGTGCGCACCCGGCGTCCGAGCAGATCGATAATCTCCAGCCGCACTGCGCGGGCGCCATCGCCGGCCATCGCCACCGGGATCGTGGTGCCGGCGTTGAACGGATTGGGATAGTTCTGATCGAGACGGAAATCGGCGGGAACCACCGTGCCGCCCTGGTCGTCGCCGGCGTCGCTCATCTGCGCCCAGCGGAGATAGGCGTCGCGCGCCGCGGCGGAGAACGAGCCGGCCGTGGGGGCGCCGATCAGCGCGATGGCGACCACGATGCTGTCTCCCGGCGACAGATCGACCGCCGCGGTGGAGGCCACTGCGAGGAAATCGCCGCTGGACGACGGGGCGCTGGCCGTGCCCGAGAGCGCCGCGCGCTTCTGCAAATCGGTCAGGCCGGTTTTGACATCGTTGTTTTCGAAGAAGCGCAGACCACCGAACGCGCCGGACAGCGGCGCCACACCGGCGACGAATTCACCGGCCGGCGCCTGATGGAAAAAGCCGCCGCTGGCCGCGTCGAAGCCGACCCGCTCATCGATGATGCCGACCGAGGGCAGATCGAGATCAAACACCCAGCCAAGCTGGAAGCCGGGAATGGCGACGTCGCCGCGATTGTGGATCACCCAGGCGAGCGTGACCGCGTCCTGGTCGCCGGCGGCGTGGAACACCGGCGCCAACTGGCGAACCGTGATCCCCACCGGCGATGCGGCGTGCGAGTCATCGAACGCCGAGGCAGACAGGGGCGCGAAGTCGAAGCGCAGGGTGCCATCGGGCTGACGGGACGCGTCGGCCCAGCCGCCATCCCCCGACGAAGCGAACAGCGACGCCTCATAGAGGAGGTCGGCGGCGATCATCCCGGTGCGCCATCCCTCTCCCCCGGCGTTGAGCACCGAGCCGGCGCCGAGGCCGAGATGGCCGAGATTCGAAACGGTCAATGCCGAGACTCCCGCGGAGGCCGAGGTGACTACTGCGCCCTCGGGCAAGCCGACCATCACGCCGATGGTGTCGCGCCACCAGCCAAGCAGCGGCTCACCCGACGTCGAGACCTCGAACCAGGCGGTGTCGCCGGCCACCGATTGCGGCGAGACGGCGATGACAAACGGCGCGGAGGAATTGTCGACGCTGCCGCCGGCCGGCACGGTGCCGAGATAGGCGCTGCCGGCAAGCACCTGCGCGGAGCTGCACAGCGACGTCAGGTTCAAGGTCACGTTGCGCGCGTCGGCGGCATCGGCATGCACGGGGATGATCAAGTCAACCGTCTCGCCGAGCGCCGGGACGCCGTCGCCGGCCGGATCGAGCGCCACCGGACCGGTGGTGACCACGGGATAGTACGGCGAAGGCAGGGAGGCGAGCGCGGCTTCCAGATCGAGCAGGCCGTAGCCGGAGGCGTTGTCTTCCCCCGCGGGGCCGATGTCGCGCGCGGTGGTCAGCAGCGCGGTCTTGATTTCCTCGGGCGTCAGTTCGGGATTGAATTGGCGCAGGAGCGCGACCGCCGCGGCCACATGCGGCGCGGCCATCGAAGTGCCGTTGATCAATTTGTAAGTCTGTCCCTTGTAAGCCGAACGAATCGCGACACCGGGGGCGACAATTTCGGGCTTCTTGGCGCTGCCGTCGCAGGCCGAGGGACCGCGGCTGGAAAAGCCGGCGACGTCGAGCGTGGCGAGATTGGCGTCCACGGCTCCGACCGAAAACGACGCCGTTGGCGAGGTCGCCCGATCGGCGGGGTTGCGGATCGTCATGGCGTTGGGGCCTTCGTTGCCGGCGGCGAAGATGCATACCACTCCCATCGCCTCGGCGTTGTCGATCGCCTCAAAGAACATGGTGTTGCACGGGTTGATGATCTGCTGCGACACGCCCCAGGAATTGCAGACCACATCCGGGACATCGTGCATCGTCGCGGGATTGCCGTCGGGATCCACGACCCACTCCAGCGCGGCGAGAATGTCGGAAAAGGTCACCGACAGCGAGCGTCCGCGGTCAACCACCGCGGCGGAGATCCATTCGGCGTCGGGCGCCAGGCCGATGGTGTCGGCGCCTGCGCGCCCGACCATGATGCCCATGACGTGGGTGCCATGGCCGTTGTTGTCCATCGGCGCCGGGCCATTGAGCGGATCAAACCAGGACGCGGCGGTGTCGCCGTGCACGCCGCGCCAGCGATCCGAGAGGGCGGGATGAATGCCTTCGACGCCGGTGTCGATTGAAGCGACCAGACGGCCCTTGCCGGTCAGGCCACGCGCCCATAGCGTGCGCGCCCCGATCGCCGGCAGATTCGGCGCGGCGCCGGCGCTTGTCGCCACAGCATCGACGATCGACACCGGCTGCAACAGCTCAATGGTCGCATCCGGCGCAATCATGGTGACATCGTCGCGCTCCGCCAACGCCAGCAGCGCGTCGCGATCGAGACGAATCAGGGCGAGGTTGGCGATCCAGAAGCGGCGCACGACCGTGGCATTGCCGGTGATCGTCGGGATGGTCGCCGCCGCCGTGTGCAGGTGGGCGCTGACGCGCTGGTAACGATCGCGGAGACTGCCCGCGGAAGCCGCCAGAGAGTTCACGCGGGTCGAAGGGCGATCGGAAGATTCGAATCGGACGAGGACGTCGTAGGTCGCATCGCCGGCATCGGCCGCCAGTCGATCGAGCAGTTCGGGCGCGATCACCAACTGCTGACGAGCCGACAACACGGCGCCCTGCCCCGCGACGGCCGGGAGCAAAAACAGCAGGATTGCGAAAAGGGCTAGATACTTCATCACAACGGGGGTTACCGCAACCGCGATGCCACCATGAGCAATTTAGGGCCGAATTGCGGATTTGGAGCCGACTTTCTTCACTTCGTTAACGCGTTGCGGTCTTTGCGCTTAGTAGGGCTCGCCTCGCCCGGTCTTCAGTCTTGACCGTGCAACACGCCAACGGCGGTGTGAACGACTATGCGCCGGCGCGCAGAGCGCTTCACACTGAGCATTCACGGTCACACTTCCGGATCCGGAAGCAGAAGACCCCGGCTCCGTCAGTGGACGGAACCGGGGCCGGAATTGTCGTCGATGGAGCGCCCTTACGACTGACTGAAGGGCAGGAAGAACCACTCGACCATTTTGCGATAGTATTCCTCCGCCTGCTCCTGCTTGATGAAATACAGCGGGAAGGTCTGGTAGGCGGTCTTGTAGAGCGGCGTGACACGGTCGGGCCCGACGCGGCGCACGACGACCGGCTTGGTGTCGGAGAACGACGGGCCGTTGGTCGGCGGGATGGGTCCACCCGGACGCCAGCTGCCGTAGATGTAGAGCGGCACCGCCTTCGAACCGAGCACCAGGAAGTTGACATCGGGGATGCCGTAGACTTTCGGGGTCCCGTTCGCGCGGAGGACATCTTTCAAACGCTTCGGCAGGAACATGCTGTCGATGCGCACCGGATCGACCTCGAGGCGCGGCGGTAATCCGCTACCGGCCGCCACAAGTTCGGCGGAGACAAACTCATCATTGGACTTCGGCGCGCGCGGCGCTTCACCGACACGCGTGATCGGAATCGCGTTGGCGCGCCAACCGGGATAGTACATGCCTTCGATATCCATGTAGGTGCAACCCAGGCGATCAAAGACGCGCGTGCCGAAGGTGCACAGGTCGAAGAGCCGTTCCTTCGAGGTCTGTGTGGTCTCGGTCTCGGGCAGCAGGCTGTGCCGACCCATGATCCAGAGCATGCCGCCGGCTTCGAGATAGCGCATCAACTGGGCGCGGACGGCCGGAGCGGCGCCGGGCGGGCTGACCTGCTCGAACACGTCGTCGTCGTAGAGGATGCAGAGTTTGTGCCGGACCAGCATCTCCAGCGACACGTAGTTGCCGCAACGGACACGGCCGGACGTTGGCGAGCAGTTCTTGTTCGGCGCCGGCTCCTTGCTGCGCCACCAGAAGTCCTGCATCGTGTCGGCCTCGGGGTAGACCATCTTCACCAGATTCCAGTGGAACGCCTGGTTGGTGAACGGTTCCGGCGCATCCGGCCGCTTGGACGGGTTGGTGTAGGTGTCGATGCTGTACCAGGTGTCGTCGATCAGCACGATCTTGCGCTCGAACTTCGGGTCAATGGCCTTGAATGCGACCGATGACGGCGTCTCATCGGCAATGTAGGCATCGTCGCGCGCGGTGACGACCAGCAGGAACCAGCCCACGCGCGTAATCGTCGAGTCGTTGAGCGGATCGGGCCGGCTGTCCACCTGGCGCCACAAATCATAGACGACCGTGGTGGTGTCGCGCACCCAGACACCCATGAGCGGATCGGGGTTCTGCGACTCAAGAATAGGTTGTCGGCCGAGCGTGTCGGCCAGCGTTGGTCGTGTCTCCTCGCCCCCGTACGGATAGGGACCATAGAGCCGCCAGTGATACTCCAGGAACGGCACAGACGGCGGGATGAAGTCGAGACGGTCGGATCCGCCCCAATACAACGGGATGCCGGAGTAGGTCTGCGTCAGGCGCTTGAGCGACACATACTCGCCATAGGCGTTGAACGACGGAGAGACTTGCGTCTCCGGCCAGTGGTTGCGACGCTTGTAGGTGCGGTACTTGATCTTCGAGGACGCTCCGAGATCGTCGACCGCCCGCACGAAGAAGTACTGGGCGATCGTGTCCGAGACACAATCGACCGGAATGGCCAAGGTGTCGATCGGATTGCCATTCGGGTCGCGGACGACGGAGTAGATCGTGTCGCAGTCGGCGGCCCGCGGAGAGGCGTACAGACGGATGTTGTCCCTGGTCGGCAACTCGCCCGCTTCGACGCTGTCGACAAAGATCGAAACCCAGCGGGGGAACTGATCGTTGAGCACAAAGGCGATATACTTCTCCACCGGCGATTGGGTCCCCGGAAGGTCGGCGGTCACGCTGTCGACTTCGGCGACGGTCACGACCGCGTAATCATAGCGCACGATTTGCCCGTCGCTGTCGGTGCCGTACCAATAAACGGTCGGACTGACGGCGAACTCGGAACCGTCGGGCGGAATATTAACGATGAAGATTTCGGGCACCCGGTTCTCGCCCGGGCCGCCCTGGTTATCGAGCGTGCCGCATCCGAACAAGAGCAGGAGCGCGGCCGCCAGAGAAACCGCCCATGCGGACGGGGAACGCAGCGCTTGACGCATCATATCTCCAAGTCCCTTCACAGTCATCGCGAGTGTGTCCTCGTGGTCGGAGTGCCTGCCTAAAAGTCAACCGTGAGCGAAAAGCGGTGAATCTCGCTGAGCGCCTCGAAGTCCTGGTAGCCGTAGTCGAGACGGGCCTTGTACTTCTCACTCAGGTTGAAATTCACCCCGCCGCCGACGCTGAGGCCGCCCAGGTCATGCTCGAAGCGCTGGCCGGCGCGGAAGGAGGCGAAGTTGCGGAAGGTGTATTCCAGCCCGACGTTGTATTTTTCGCGGTTGTCGGCGGGGTGCGATCCCTCGATGGCGAAGATCGCGTGGTGGCCGGGGTTGTCGAGCACGTCGACCGCGCCGCCGAACTTGAAGTTGATCGGCAGCGGATACTCCTGCGCGATGAATTTCATGTCGGGTCCGAAGTTCGACATCAACATCGTGATCTTGAAATTGCGCCAGCCGGTGTTGTACTGGGTGCCGACATCCGCCGCCCAGCCGGTGGAGCGCTCTTCCTCGTAGAGTTCATCGATCAGCTTCACCGTCACGCCCAGCGAGAAACGGTCGGTCAAGAACCGGCCGTAGGAAAGACTCAGCGCGTAGTCCTTGGCGCCGAAGGTCCAGCCGTCCACACCGTTGGGATGCTCGGGCGTGGTGACGTCCATGTCGCCGGCGTCGAGACCATAGTAGCCGAAGCCGATGACGCCGCCGAAACTGACCGGGACGGCGATGCCGACAAACGAGTAACTGATATCGGCCGGGTAGTCGATGAGCGAAACCATCACCTGGCGGTTTTCCAGTTGGACCAGTCCCGCCGGGTTGTAATAGATCGCGGAGGCATCATCGGCGATCGCGGTGAAGGCGCCGCCGATCGCGTCCGCGCGGGGCGACACACCCACTTCGAGAAACTGCGCGCCGGTCGTGCCGACCTTGTCCTGGGCCCGCGCGCCGGGGGCCGACAGCCAGGCCAACCCCGCCGCGACCGCGGCCCATTTGATCATCTGTCTCATATGCATCATGGCGTTCCTCGCCTCGGTTGACCTGCGCGTTACTTAATGATGACGATCTTGCCCACCTGCGATCCGAACCGCGAATCCACGCGGTACAAATAGATCCCTGACGTCACCGCCTGCGTGTTGCGCGAGATCAGGTCCCAGGAAATCTTCGACGAGTATCCCGACAGGTGGTCGTCCGGGTGTGTCAGCGTCCGGACCAGGTCGCCGTCGAGCGTGTAGATGTTGATCGTGCACGTGTCCGGCACGTTGATGAAGTGGATGCGGCGATCCTCCTCATTCAACGTCGTCTGCCCCACCGTGCCCTCATACCCCTGCTCGAAGTAGGACGTCAGTTTGCCGTTGGCGTCGCGGAAGTTGATCTTGTACGGATTCGGATAGACCGACACGCGCACCGAGTCGGCGTAAACGCCGCCGCGCTCGGTGTAGTCGGCGACGACATCCGCGGAGTACGTGGGCAAGCCGACGCGCCGGCTGCCGATCGCGCCAACCGACGTCTCCAGCGGCTCGAGGTTGTTGAACGGATCGCCGAAGTCGAATGCGGTCAAACTGAGGAAATAGTGCCGCGACTGCAGCAGACCCTTCAAATGCAATTCGTATTCGCCGTATTGGTAGGCCTTTTCGTCAATCACGGTATCGTGCACCGCCACCTGCTGAATCAGGTTCCGCTCCACTTCACCCGCGACCAGATACTCGTTTGCCTGATTGACCTCGTGCGGAGCGAAGTAGGCGCGCTGCGGCTTGCCTTCCTCGTCAAGGTACTCGTACGCGGTGGCCAGCGACGGACCGGGATGATCGGTCGCGTTGAACTCGGGGTCATTGAAGAACTCGCGCCATCCGTCGTTGGTCAACGGATCGGAATCCATCACCCACGATCCATTGCGTTCGTTGTAAGTGTAACGCCGGAAGTCAATCTTGTCCCATGAGGCGATCAGCGAATAGTCCTCGGAGCTGGGCTGGTCCTTCGGGGAGTTGCGTTCGACAATATAGACGCGGTACCCCTCGAAGTCGGGAACGCGCAGCAACGGGTCGATGTTGGTTTCGACCGTCCGTCCGGACCAGCGCAGGATCAACTCACCGGGACGAGACTCAATGCGCAGATCGGAGTTCGCCGTGTCCGGCCCGGGCGGCGGCGCGGGACCCGACAGATCCGGGCAACCGTCACCGGTGTAGTACACCGTGTCGCCGCCGATCACCGGCCGATAAAACTCGCCGGCGTAACCGTCGCCGTCGGTGTCGGTGCCGTAGTTGTCCCACACAAACCCAGCCCACCAGGCGTTGGTGGCCAGGTCGCTGAAGTCCAGTTTGTCGACGAAGGCCTGCGGATTGCGCACATCCAGCGTGTTGGTCGGATCGCGGTGGACGTTCCCGCCGGCGATAAAAGCCACCGTAAAGTTCGTCGACTGCCCCACACCCAGCACCGGCAGAGGGCCGGATGAAATGCAGATGCGCGAGTCCAGACCGTTGGCGACGTTGTCGGCGGCATTGCCGCGCAGCGGCGCCTGCCATTCGGGACGGAAGTCGATCGCCGAGAAACATTGATCGTAGTCGATCTCGCCGTTGGAGATGACGTGGTAGGTGGCCGCGTCGCCGCCCGGCAACCCGGTGCCGCCGGTGCCGAAGTTGTAGTTGTCGGTGATCTTGCGCGGACCCCAGTCGATGTTGCTGAAGTTGGTCGTAAACCAGTTGAAATTGGTGTGCGACTCCGGTGTCGGCCCGCGCAGCACGCGGACACCCATCGCGCCGCGCGCCGAGACCCGCGGGAAGCGGCCCGAACCGCATGCGTCGCCGTCGTTATCCATCGCGTAGGCAACCAGCAGCGAATCGGAATAGATTGGATTGACCGGGTTGGGCCAGGTCTTCAGGCACCCCGACAGGTCATCCGATGGCCCCGGCTCCGGGCAACCACTGATATTTTCCCAGAAGATGTCGTTGTCGAGGAAGATGGCGAACCACATCTTCTCGATCGGACGTGCGGAAATGTTGGTGATTTTGTAGTCGTAGATGACGAAGCGGCGGGTGAAGTTGTCGGCCGATTGGTGCGTGGTCTGCACGACCTCCAACCCCAGCGGCAGATGCAGGCGCCCCGACGGATCGTTGGTCGTCGGCAGAACCAGCGTGTCCTGGTAGACCGCCGTGTAGGCCTGTGTCAGTCTGCGGGTGATGGTGTCGCATTCCCCGGGGTAGTGGGAGACCACGCCCGGCATGATCTGCGTGAAGCCGTTCCACTCATTAGCGTCGCCGCTACCCGAGCTTTTTTGCGCGCTCAAGAGCGTGTCCGTGCCAACGATGCCGCCGATCCAGAGACTGCCGTTGAACAGATAGTCCACACGCGTCCCGGCGGGGAACTCAAACGACGGACCATACGTGATGCCCAAGTCGGCGCGGTCCTGCGGATCCGGGAGCGCTTCACCGGAGTTGGTGCCCAGCGAACCGTCGTTGGAGATGGTCATCCAGATGTCGCCGGTGTAGTGCACGCGGCGGTGAATCACCGGCGCGGCCGGGGCCACCAGGTCCTCGGCCCGCTGTTTGGTGTGCTCGACTGCCTTCGGATCCAGCGCCGCCCCCGCCTCTCCCGTCAGCAGGAGAAGGGCCATCCCGGCCCACACGGCCGATCGGCCAAACCGACGTCGCCATCCACATCCTGTTACTTGCTGCTGCATTCGCTGCTCCTCAGTCCTAGACACCCTCGCCGGACGGAACGGGCCCGTCCGGGTCGTCATCAGAAATTGACACCCAGCCCGAGCCGGATCTGCCGGCGTGCGGTCCAGTTGGTCGGGCTCGGTTCCCCGTTGCTCTCCAGCACCACCGACTCATTGACCAGACCGGATTCGGGACGGCCGGTGGCGCTGTAGACGGCCACCACATCCCGGTTGTCAAACAAGTTGTTGACCCACAGCTCGATGGTGTAATCCATCGGGCCGATCTTGAAGTCCTTGTTGAATCGGATGTCGACGTTGCTGGTGGCCGGATAACGCTCGGAATTGGCCAGCGGCTCCTGCCCCGGCGCCAGCTGCGAGGCGATGCCCGGGTGATCCTTCGTCGGCGTGTAGGGGAAACCCGACCCGTACTGCCAGAAGATGTTCAACCCGAAGTTGTCCGGCAACGTCAACCCGAACAGCTTGGGATGATCGTTGGCCGGCACGCGCAGGTCGAGAATGAACGTCACCTTGTGGCGCTCGTCCCAATCCAGCGGGAATTCCTGGATGACGAAACGGCCGCCGGAGCGGGCGTAGAAGTTGTCGAAGTAATCGAGCGCCTCCGCCGACGATTTGCCGTAGGCGTAGGAAAAGTTGTAGGTCATCGAGCCGGATACGTAGTTGCCGTATTTCTTATCCAGCTCGACTTCCAGGCCGCGGGTGCGCGAGTAGTCGGAGTTCTCGTAGTAGTTCTGCTCTTCGAGCGTCGTCTGCCCCTGCGCCTCCGATTCGGAGACGCGCGCAAAGTCGTCGGAGTAGAACCCCTGCACCGAGAGCAGATACTCCGGCGACAGCAGATACTGGACACCGAATTCGTACTTGATCGTCTTGACGAAGTCGAGGTTTACGTTGCCGATGGTGCCGGAGACGTTGCCCAACTGCGTGTTGCGGCGGTACATGAAGTGCATCTGCGGCAACTGGTAAAAGTGGCCGTAGTTGAAGAAGACTTTCGCCTTGTCGGAGATCGGATACGAGAAAGCCAGGCGCGGCGCGAACTTGTCGCGATAATCCTCGACACCGACGGAATCGGCGCGCGCGGTGTCGGTGGTCTCGGCGTTGCTGGATTGCACAAAGTACTCGTAGCGGAAACCGACCTGCGCCACCATCTGGCCGTATTCCATCTTGTCGACCAGGTAGACCGCGCCGGTCTTCGGGGTCTGATGGTAGAAGTTGCGGATGGCGCCGCGGAACGGGAAGGGGCCGCCGTCAAAACCCAGCGTGTACGGCACGTAGGGCTGCTGCAATTCATTGTAGATGAGGTCGAAGGCCGAGTACGACAACCCCATTTTCACTTCGTGCTCGCGGCGCATCTGGCTGACCAGATCGGCCTTGATCGTGCGTGTGCGCGGTTTGCGCTCATGCCAGGTGGCACTGCGGTCCCAACCCAGATCGTAGTAGCCGTCGCGACGATCACGCTCGCCGTCGCCGTTCACATCGAGATACGGCTCACCAATGTCGTAGTTCTCGTCCAGGTTCGACCACGAACCCGACGGCGACGCCGCGCCCGGATCGTACGACCCGTTGCCATTGAGATCCTCAAACGGAATCCCCGGCACCCAGGGGTCCTCCGAACTCTGGCGCTTGCCATCGTGCGACAAGTCGGTGAACGGTTCGCCCAACGGGTATCCCGGCAGCACGCCCGGGCCATCCCAGACGCCGTTGCGGTTGACGTCAACGAATGGCTCGCCCTTGGAAACATCGCCGTCGACAAACGGCTCGGGGTTGTCGTTGGGGGACGTCGACTCGCCGTCGAACCGATTCAGCTCGCGGTCGGGATCGTAGGTGCCGTTGCCGTTGCCGTCCTGCGTAAGGAGATCGCCCTCATCATAAACGCCGTTCTTGTTGGCGTCGAGGTACGGCTCGCCGGAGGAGAAGTCGTAGGTGCCGTTGCCGTTGAAGTCGAAGATCAGACTGTCGTAAGTCGTGTCGGCCGGCGTCTGTTGCGGATCGAAGATACCGTTGCCGTCACGATCTTCGAAGATATCACCGAAGTTGTACTGGCCGTCGGGATAAATCTCGATCCACTGCTCCGGCGCATCCCAGACGCCGTTGCCGTTGACGTCGAGAAATTTATCGGCCTGGAAATCAAACAGGAAGTCATCGGGACTCATGGTGCCACCCGGCTTGTTCGGATCGCCGGGCTTTTCCCAATAGTTGCGCACGAAGTCGGAGTACAGCACTTCGTAGTATGTCGACGGCCCCAGGTTGTGAACCCAGCGGACGCTGTAGAAGTCGTTTTCGTCCTCGATCCAGTCCTGTGAATTCGGAGTGTAGCGGTAGGCCCAGCTCCACTGCTGGTTGCGCTCGTAAGTCTTCTTGTACTGCCCGGTGACACGGATATCGGGAGTGAGCCGGTAGGTCAGCTTCAGCAGGGCGTTCCCGGAGTTGTTCTGGCGCTCGCTGAAAACCATGCCAAGGAATTTGATGTCGCGGTAGCGCGCCGGCCGGGTCGGGGAGGTGTAACGATCCCAGTCGAAGGCGCCGTCGGAGCGGTCAAAATCCAGACTGATGAAGTAGGTCAGCTTCTCCTGTGCGCCGTTGATGCCCAGCGCCGGCAGCAGGCGGTTGGTGAAGATCGGATCCGGCCCGCCCAGCGTGAACTCCATGCGCTGGAAGTTGCGCGAATAGGTGTTCAGCGCCGAGGTGCCAAAATCGTCGGTGAAGTATTGCAAGTGGCCGCGGGTGACCTGCGGATCGCCCTCTTTGGTGGCCACGTTGACGATGCCCGATGTGCCGCCGTATTCGGGCGACCAGGCGCCCTTGACGATCGAAATGTTCTCGATTTCAGTGCCTGACAAATTGAGCGCCGCGGTCGCGCCGCGCCCACCCAACGGGTCGGAGAGCGTGACACCGTCGACCGCATAGACCAGTTCGGTCGAACGGCCGCCGCGGATGTGGAAACGGTCGTTGCGTACGGTCACACCGACCTGCGTCTTGAGAATGTCACCCACATTGGTGACCGGCAGAGTCTTGATCTTTTCGGCGGTGACGTCGCGCTTGGTCGTCGCCTGGTCCATCTGGATCATTTCGGCGCGGCCGCGCACGACGACCGCCTCGAGCTGGACTTCGCTTTCCTCCAGTTCGAAGTTGACCACGGACGTCTGGTCGGGCTTCACGGTCACGTCCGAGACGATCATCGGTGTGTAGCCGACCATCCTGGCACCCACCGAGACCAACCCCAGCGGCACGGACAGGATCGTGTAGCGTCCATCCACGTCCGTCAGCGCGCCCAACGTCGTCCCCTCGATCTGCACCGGGCAGCCGATCAGAGGCTCCTTGGTCTTCTTGTCCACGACCAGTCCGGAGACCTTGCCGACTCCGGCGGCCCAGACGTCGGCCGCCGTCGCGACAATCGCCAGCGCGATGAGGACGATGGAAATTGTCAGTGTGAAGCGCCCCGTTCCCCGTCGATTCATACGCCCATACCTCCCCAATGCGGGTGTCAACGCACCAAACCACGCCGGCCGTTCGGGCCGTTCCATTGGCCCTTCGCAACCGTCAAACACGGGTGTCGTCTCTCCCCCCGGCCCCAGATTTTGGCTTGCCCCGCCGGACGGAAATCGCAAAACTGGCGGGGTAACTCGCACAAAGTCAAGGACAAACCACCTTTCCGAATACCGTTTGCCACCCGTGGGCGGGAAGCGAGTTTGCACTCGCGCCCTCACCGCGCATTATGCGCGGCCGGGCCGATTATTCCCGCTTTCCGGAAAAAAATCAGCGGCTGCGGACCCAGTTCTGGGCATCCCAAGCGGCCAGAGTCGCATCGATTTCCGCCCAGTCCGGGAGCGCCAATTCACATGCCCGACAAGCGGCTGGGAAATGTCGCGTGAAGTTGTCCTCGAAGAGCGCGGCGAGTCTTCGCCAATCCATCGCCTGGAAGACTGTCCCCAGATCGGCCCAGCGCTCGGAATCAGCCCGGGGATCAATGCGCGTGGGCTCGATCGGCCAGAAACGATCATGCGCTTGCGGGGCATGGATATAGATCGTGCCGTGCTGGAGAATTCCCTCCGGAGCGATCAACTGCGCCGCCGCGATCAGTTTGCGCGGCCCCAATGACAATTCATGGCCGGTGATCGATCGGCCACAGAGCCCATGCTGTGGCAAGTGCGAGCCACGATCCCCCTGGTGCAATTGCGGATCAAAGCCCATGGCGCGCAATGCCGCCTGCAGCGACCGACCGATCTGCGCGAAGACCGCGTGGAACTCGCCTCTTCCGGTTGGCGCCAGAAGACCGCGCGGCGCAGCGATGGCGTAATTGAGTTCGTGGCGATGCAACAACGCGCCGCCGCCGGTCGGACGGCGTGTCCACTCCCAGCCGTTGGCCGCGCACGCCGATTCATCCACCACCCGCCGCCAGCGCTGATGGCGGCCGATGGTGATTGCGGGTGGATCCATGCGATAGACGCGAAAGATTGCCGCATCGGAGGCCGCCGCGCGGGACAACAGGTGCGCGTCGATCGCCATCTGGGTCGCCGCCGACGCGATGGCCGGATCGCGCCGGGTGGGTGGGTTGGTCGCGGAATGCTGCGCCGTCATCGTCGGCAATGTAGACGACTCCGCCCCGCCAATGCAAATCGCCGCCCGTGGCACAGGCGGCGATCTGGCAAAAAAGCCGTTGGCGGCGTCGTCAGTCGCTGTCGAGACTGTACTGCTTCATCTTCAGGCGCAACGTCGATTCGGGGATACCGAGCCGCGCGGCGGCGTGCTTTTTGATGCCGCCGGCCTCGTTGAGCGCCTGCACAATGTAGCGACGTTCGATCTGCGCGATGTGGTCATAAAGCGAGAACCGATCGGGCATCGCCGCGGCGGGCGTCTCCTCGGCCGCGGCGGCGGCAAAGAACTTGCGCGAGAGCCGCTCGGGTCCGATGGTCGCGCCGGGCTCGGTCAGCAACACCGTCTTGCGGATCTCATTTTCCAGTTCGCGGATGTTGCCCGGCCAATCGTAGGCGGACAGCACACGCACCGCCTCGACCGAGAAACGCACCGCGCGTCCCTCGGCGCCCAGTTCGGCCAGGAAGTGGTCGATCAGAAGCGGGATATCCTCGCGACGCTCGCGCAGCGGCGGCAGGGTAAACGCGACCGGCGTCAGACGGTAGAACAGATCGCGCCGGAAGGCGCCACGCTCCATTTCGCTGGTCAGGTCGCGGTTGGTGGCCGAGATCACGCGCACGTCGATGCGGCGCGGCTTGGTGTCGCCCAAACGGGTCAGTTCCTTCGATTCGAGGAAACGCAGCAGCTTGGCCTGGATCGACAGCGGCATCTCGCCGATTTCATCGAGGAAGAACGTGCCGCCGTCGGCCTCCTCAAACAAGCCGGGTTTGTCGCGGTCGGCGCCGGTGAAGGCGCCGCGCTTGACACCGAACAGTTCGCTTTCCAACAGCGTTTCGGGCAGCGCGGCGCAGTTGACCGAAACAAACCGCTTGTCGCGCCGCCGGCTCGAATAGTGAATCGCCCGGGCCAGCAGGTCCTTGCCGGTGCCGGTTTCGCCGTTCAGCAGCACCGAGACATCGGAATCGACGATCAGGCGGACCCGCGACAGGGTGTCGTGGAACTCGGCGTTTTGCGTGATGATGTTGGGGAATTCGCACTCGCGGCCGAGCTGGTTGCGCAGCCGCTGGACATCGCGCAGTAGCCCTTCGGAGCGCAACCTGGTCGAACGCCAGGCGACGACTTCGGCGTAGGCGACGACGAAGTCGAGATCGCGCGGCTCGAAGCCCGCGCCGTTGGCGCGCGGCGCATCCGGCAGCGCGTCGACATAAAGCAGCCCGGTGGACTGCGGGCCCAAGTCGACCGGCACGGTAATGACCGACACGGGAACGACGTCGGTCACCGCCGCCAGGTGCGCATAAAGTTGCGGCGCCAACGCCGTCATCCAGAAGTAGTGCGGACGGTCGGTGCGCACATCGTGCTGGTAGGGGTTGGTGGCCAACGCGGCGATGGCGTTGGCAAAGTCATCGGGCGTGCCGGAAGAGGCCAGCACGCGTCCGGAGCGCTGGCCGCCGGAGGTGACTTCGATCAGGATGACGTGCGAGGCGCCAAGACGGCTGCGGCAGAATTCGATCGCCGCCTGCAATTCATCGCCGTCGGCCGCCGACCAAGGCATGGCCGCCAGACGGAACTCGTTGGCAGACGACGTAGCGCGGGCCACACACTCATCAGACAGATCGGATAGAAGCTGCTTATCGTCGAGACTGATGCCCGCGCGGCTGCCATCGTCGGTCATGGCGCGACGCGCGTAGGTCAGCGCTTCGGCAATCAAACCGCGCGCGCGCCGCTGGGCGATCGCCAGCATCTGCACCTGCGACAATTGGTCGCGGGCGCCCAGACGCGCATAGAGGGTCGCCGCTTCGTCGAGAGCGGCAAGCATTCCACGCTCCGGCGCGCCGATCGTGTCGAGCACATCGGCGCGGGCTTCGGCCAGTCGCGCCAGTTCGTAGGGGTCGCCGACCGCCTGCAGACACTCGCCGGACTTCTCGAGGCAGGCCAGCGCCTCGGCCGATTCGCGCTGATGGGCCAGCCCGCGGGCGAGAATGCGGTAGAGACTGCCCGCTTCGGCGCGCTCGCCGATCTGGATGGCGACTTCGAGACCCTCCTGGGCAAGACGACGTGCCTCGGTCCAGTCGCCGAGCGCGGCTTCGCATTCGGCCAGGCCGCGCAGCGCCTGTGAAATCAGATCGTTGGCGGCGCCGATGCGCCGTCCAAGTTCGAGCGCGCGACGGAACGCTTCCTTGGCGGCGATCCAGTGATGCTGTTCGAACTCGCACCAGCCGGAATACTCGAAGTAGATGGCCTTCTCGCGGACTAGTCCGGCCTTCTCGATGGCGGTGAGCGCCGCATCCAGCCGGGAAACCGCCTCGCGGAACTCATGGCGCAGGGTCGCAAGGTACCCCAGCGACAGCAGGTTGCGACCGGCAGACGTCCAATTCTGAATGGCGACGGCGCGCGCATGCGCCTGCGTCAGGGCCGTCTGCGCGTCATCCCAACGCCCCTGCAACAGATGGACACGGCCCAGATTGCCCAGGAGCATGGCCTCGCGATCGGTGTCGCGCTGCGCGCGGGCCAACTGCAGGGCATCGTCGAGATGCTCGACCGCGTTGCCATGCTCACCGCGCACGAAGTAGACGCGCGCCATATCGTTGTGGGCGCGAATCACGCCGGCGGTGTCGCCGACGCGCCGGTAGATGGCCAGCGCGTCGCGCACATGGATGAGCGCGTTTTTGGTGTCGCCAAGTCCGAGATAGGACAAGCCGAGGGCGCTGTGGGTGTCGCCGAGGAAATCATCGACGGCGCTGCGTTCAAAGGCGGCCAGCGCCCGGCGGGCCCAATCGACCGCGGAGCGGTGGTCGGACTGTGCCAAGTCCAGCCGCGCCTTTAACAGGCACCACTCGCCGGCGGTCGATGAGAGGGGGTCGCTCATCGCCTGCGCCTGCGCGTCGGCCAATTGCGCCGCGGCCTCAGTCCATTTCTTGTCGTTCAGCAGCGACTGAATCTGCTGAAGCGGCGGCCCGGAAGGGGCCACGGGGTGGTGGGGAAGGGGCTTCATTACAAAACCTGTCGGTCAGCGCAAGCGCCGCACGACTTTGCTCTTGGTGGTCTTGGTCTCCGCAATCCGAATCATTCGATCCATCACGCTCCGGAACACCAAAGCGACAAGCGACGCGCCTGAGTTGCCCAAGGACGCGCTGGGGATGTCGATGGCCGGCCCGTTCTGAACCACGGCGGCTTGACCCGATGCACTGGAGTCGCCGCCCGGATTCGTTGTCTCCACTACCTGATCATCCCACGGATGGCCATCGGCGGGGGTGTTGCCGTTGGGATTGTAAATCCCCGGTCCGTCCGCGAACACTAAGGTGGTGGGTGAGAATGCAATTACCAGAGCCAACAAGATGGCGATCAAAGACCTTGGTCTTGCCATCTGATGCCTCCTCCCCTGGGCAAAAAGCCCAGTTTCGAGCTGATTTACTCCCGATGCTGTCTGACTTAAGATGGGGCGATGGGCCCCTGCGCGTCACACGAGTAAACACACCCCTATCTGTAGGTTTGTCAAGGACTTTGTGCCGTTTCCGCGCGTTTTGCGTCGCAAAGTTTGCGCCGAGCAAGCCGCGTACCGAGCTGGAGTCTCGGAGACGGTCAAGCCAAGTCGCCCTCTCCAAATGGAGCATTCCGACATCGACTGATGGGAAAGCTCCCACTACAAGTTCCCGCTCTTAGTAACTCGTTGACGCGGCATGGCTATCGCTCGACGTATTGCCACCCGACAACTCATTGTCCAATAATTCATTAAATAGGTGCGCAAAATCTCCACAGCCCGACCCCTCCGTTCTGGCATTGCCTTTGCCAAATGAGATTCACGCAGGCATGCCTGCAGGCTGTTCCGGGGGGAACTGTGATTTCTGCGCCGTGCGTACATTCGGACTCTGATCGCCGCCCGGTCTGTGTGACGGCGGGGACGGTGATTCTGTTTTTGGGGCTGGCGATCTTCGCCGGCTGCGATCTGCAATCCCCCAAGTCGCCACAATGGACCGTGGACTTGGCGGTACCGCTGGCCAACCGGCACATTGATGGGCCCTATCTGGCCGCTCATGACGGCACCGACTACCTGCGTTGGAGCAATGACTCCGGCCTGGTTTGGTCGGTGTGTGCCGTTCTGGCCCCCGTCTATGTCTCTGAACACTTAAAGTTCACAGTCCCGGCACAGACCGGCTCAGCCAGCCTTGGCAGCGTGACCGTCGGCGCTGGAACTTCGGTCGAGCGTGAAATCGCGCTGGGCGAGTTGACGCCATTGGCGGCTGGCGAGGTCCCGGAGTTTGCGACGCAGATCGCCGCGACCTTCCCCGATGCTCCCGGATTCGACACCGTGGGCGGCGCGAGCGGCGACTTGGTAATCCAGATTGAGAATGCGCTCGGCCTGACGCTGGATCAGGTCACAGTTCATCTCAATGCCGGCGGGCATCCGGTGGCGATCGTGCCGTTCCCGGATCCGATCGCGCCCGGCCAGACAGCAAGCCGCACCGTGACGCTTGCAGGACTGTCGGTCGGCAACGACTGGGACTTCACGCTGGAGGTGCACACTCCCGGCGGCACAATCCTCTCCGCCGCCGACAAGTACCTGCGCCTCAGCGCCTCGCTGCCGAATGGAGTCCGTGCCGTCTACGCGCGCGGGATCGTAGCCCCGAGTGCGTCGGAGCAGTCCGATTCGCTGCGTCTGTCCGACACGCATTTGCTCTCGTCGGCGGAATTGGCCGCCGGGCAGCTGACGCTGTCCTGGCGCAATCATACGCCGCTGCCGGTCACTGTCGCCTGGTCATCCCCTGAGCTGCTGCGTGATGGGGTCCCGCTGTCGGGGTTGATCAATTTCGCCCCCGGCGCGGAGCACACACAGATCATCGATCTTTCGGGCACCGTCTACACTGGCGGCGCCACCAGATCCTATGCGGCCGTGAATCTGACGGTCCAGACGACCGGATCGGACGGCCAGATCATTGAAGTTTCGGATGCCGATCAGGTTGAGTTTGCGCTGGCCGCATCGGAATGGACGCTGGCGTCGGCCAGCGGTCAGATCGCCCCGACCGAATTCGCCACCGGAACTCAGTCCGCCGGCTTCGAGTGGGAGGACGGTCTCGACGCCGCCGGTCTGGATGGATGGGAGGCGTACCTGCGCATCGAATCCTCCCTGCCCTTGGCGGCGCAGTTCAACGGTACGGTCACCAGCAACACCGGACTGGTACTGCCCTTTGCCGGGACTGTGCCCGCGCGGGTCGGCAACCAGCCGACGGTGACCCGTCTGCCCCTGGTGCACGGCGCTATCCCTTTGTGGCCGCTTCCCGGTCAAGTCGCTTGCGCCGGCACGGTGACGCTCGGCGGGGAAACTGCCGATATCACTATCACGGCCGCGGATTTCATCCGGGCCGGAGTCGAATTTGCCGCGCCGGCGCACCTCTATGTCGACGACGTTCAACTGGACCTCGAACCCACCGCCATCGACCTCACCAGCGATGATTACGGCGACCGTACCGACCGATTGATGGCCGCCACCGTCACCGTCACCATCCAGAATCGCTTCCCGGTGGGCGGCGAATTTGTGTTGCGCGCCGCCGCCGACTCGATGGGTGTGGATGAGGACGGGGCGCTGCGCTTCGGTCCCTCGACCGTGGCCCCGGCGGCCACCGACGCGCAGGGATTTGCCGTGGCGCCGGTCACCACGGTCCTCAACTATGAGTTGAACCGCGAGCAATTGGCGTTGTTTGAGCGCGACCGGATCTGGTTCGCTGAGTCGCTGCGATTGGTCGGCCCGGGTGCGGGAACGCCCGCCCGGATCGCTGCCGATGATGTCATGGACTGGCACGCCGCCGCGCGGATGGTTGTCAAGCTCGACGGCGACGTGAGGCCGTGGGAGGACTGATGCGTCGACTCACCACGATCATTGTTCTTTCCCTCGTCTTCGGGGCATCGGCCCGGGCGCAGAGCCCCTTGGCGCTGTCAACCGCGGGCGCGTCGCTGGCGCTGTCGCAGGGGGTCGAGGCGCTCTTCTCGAACCCGGCGCATCTGGGCATGAGCCAACCCTACTGGGTGCAGTTGCGATTGGTCGGCGCGGGAGCCGGCGTTCACAGCAACGGCCTCGGCTTCGACGACTACCGCAAATACAACGGCGCCACGCTGGAGGCCGAAGATAAGGCGGACATTCTCGCCCAGGTTCCTGAGGAGGGCTGGGCCCTGTGGAGCGAAGGGTCGGCCACGGCCCTGGCGGCGCGGATGGGCGCCTGGGGCCTGTCGGTTTCCGGACTGGGAAGCGCGCGGGGCAATCTGGACCGCGAGGCCATCGATCTGCTCCTGCATGGCAACGCCGACCAACCCGACTGGAGTTTCGAAAACTCCGACGGCGAGGGATTGGCGTCCTGGCAGGCGACTCTCAGCCATGGGCGTCGGGTTGCGCAACTTGGCGGCGGGCCGGTCTATGCGGGCCTGTCGGTGTCGTATGTGCGCGGCCTCTACCTTGCGCGCGCCGATGAAGTGCGCGCCGAACTGGCGACGGAAACGACCGGACTGACCGGACAGGCCACCGCCGAGTGGGTCACCGCTTCCGGCGGCGACGGATTCGGCGTCGACATCGGCACCGCCTGGCAGGCGCGGCCCAATCTCCTCGTCAGCGTCGCCTGCGAGCATCTCTATCACGCCATTCGATGGACCCGCCAGGTGGAGCGCACGCGCTATGAGACGGTATTCGATGATTTGACCATCGACAACTTCGAAGACTCGCTCTGGGATTCCCACGAACTCACCGAACCAAGTGATCCGTTTTCGGTCGGGCTGCCTCCGCATGTGCGTGTCGGTGCCGCCCTGCAGGCGGGCAAGACCGGTCTGGCCCTGGAGGGATCGGTGTGGACGGCGCAGCGATTTGCGGCCAGCACGACGCCCCAGGTGGCCGCCGCGGTGGAGCATCCGGTAACACGGTTCCTGCCGGTTCGACTCGGTGTCGCCGTGGGCGGCGCCAGCGGGCTTGCGGTCGGCTGGGGCGCGGGGTTGCGATGGGGGTCTTTCACCTGGGATGTGGGATTCCGGATTGATCGGGGAATATGGATCGGCAATGGCCGCGGACTGGCGGCCTCGACGGCGATTGATTTGTCCATTTGAAAGGACGGTTCACATGTCGCGCCATTCACTGGATCGTGTCGTTCTCGGCGTTCTGCTCGGACTGCTGGCGCTGGGCGCGTCGGGACCGCTGTTTGAGGCGGGGGCGATGCCACCCTACCTCGACGAGAGCGGCAGGCCGCATTCCCCGTCGATGGCGGCGGCGATCGACCGGTACAACGAATTGCGCGCCTCGTTCGCCGAGCGCGGCATCGATACGCCGGGCGGCGGACTGGCCGCGGGCGCCCAGGTGGTCGGCAACTTCAACATTCTGGCCATCTGCGCCGACCATCCCGACAAGGTCGCCACGGTCAGCCCGCTGGAATTCGACACGCTGATCTTCTACAACGGGCCGGGGTCGGTGCGCGATCTGTATGATGAGATGTCGTACAGCCAGCTGACGATCACCACGGTCAACCTGCCCTCGTCGCTGGGCTGGAAGCGGCTGTCGACCAATTACTCGTACTACGTCAACAACAACTACGGCCTCGGCGGCTACCCGCAGAACACGCAGAAACTCTGCGAGGATCTGGTCGATCTGGTCGATCCGCTCGTCAACTTCGCACAGTATGACAATGACGGCAACGGCTGGGTCGACGGGATCGTCATCATTCACCCCGGACGCGGCGCCGAGTTCTCCGGCTCGACCAGCGACATCTGGTCGCACAAGTGGGGCATTTCTCCGCGCACCAAAGACGGCGTGCGCGTCAGCGCCTACTCGATTCAGCCGGAGTACTGGACCAATCCCGGTGACATCACCATCGGTGTCTACGCCCATGAAATCGGCCATCTGTTTGGGCTGCCCGACCTGTATGACACCGACGGCAGCTCGCGCGGGGTGGGGCGCTGGTCGTTGATGTCCAGCGGGTCCTGGAACGGATCGCTGGGCAATTCGCCGGCCCATATGGATGCCTGGTGCAAGATCCGACTGGGCTGGGTCACCCCGACAAACGTCGCCGCCAACATGACCGGCGCGGTCATTCCCCGCGTCATGGACAACCCGACCGTCTTCCGGCTCTGGGAAGAGGGCACGGTCGGATCGCAGTACTTCCTGATCGAGAACCGGCAAAAGGTCGGCTACGACGCCTATCTGCCCGGTGCAGGGCTTCTGATATGGCACATCGATGACAGCAAGACCAACAATAACAACGAGTGGTATCCGGGGCACACCGCCAGCGGCAACTTCTGGGTGGCGCTGGAACAAGCCGACGGCGGCTGGGACATGGAACAAAACCTCGACCAAGGCGACACCGGCGACCCCTTCCCGGGCAGCACGAACAAGACCACGTTTTCCTCGGCCACCACGCCGAGTTCCGATGACTATGCCGGCGGCCAGACTTACGTGACGATCACCAACATCTCGCCCTCCGGCAACACAATGACCTGCGATTTCCAGGTCTCCCTTGTCTCGGATGTCTTCGACGGGGGCAACGATGTGCCGGATGAGTATCGTCTGACGGTCTCCAACAGTCCGAATCCGTTCAACGCCGCGACGACGGTCGAATTCACGACCACCGGCGCCGACCGGGCGACGCTTCAGGTGTACGATGTTCTGGGACGTCGGGTGATCACGCTGCTGGACGGCGCGGTGGCGCCGGGGACGCAGCGGCTGACCTGGAACGGCGAGAACGAACACGGCCAGCCCGTGGCATCGGGCGTTTACTTTGCCCGCTTCGAAAGCAAGGGCAATCAGGCGACGCGCAAGATGGTCCTTTTGCGTTGAGCCCGGCGGCGAAACACGCACACGAAGGGGGCGGAAGGTCGGGGGAACGTTTTGCCCCCCCCAAGACCAGTACTCCGGCTGACCACCCCCACCGTGAAACGGGGTGTCCCACGCGGACACCCCGTTTGTTTTGACAATCCCGCCCCTGACAATTCAGCGACGCCGGCGCAGTTTGCATTTGATCGTACTGCACGGGGTGGTTAACCTCTCCCCGGAGTCATCTATGAATCTGCGCGAACGTTTCGTCGAGATTTTGCCGCAGCAGGCCCTGCGTATTTTCGCCCGTCCGTATGTGGCCGGCGTCTCCATGGAGGAGGCCCTGGCCAAGGCGCGCGATCTGGCGCACGTGGGCGTGGCGTCCACCATCGACATCCTAGGCGAGGATGTCGCCAATCCCGGCGACATCGAAGTGTACTCGGGAATGTACATCCGGCTCGTCGAGGCGATCACCGCCGACGCGCAGCTCTACGGCCTTCCCGACGCAATGCGGCCATCGATCAGTCTGAAGCCGTCGATGTTCGTGATGGCGCCTAAGGACGAAAACGGGATGATTCGTGACCCGGGCGCGGTGCGCTGGGATGAATGCGAAGCGGCGATCAACCGGGTCCTCGAAGTTTCGGCGGCCGCGAACGTGCGCGCCACAATCGACATGGAGAACCACCAGTGGACCGACGCCACGCTGGCGATCTACAAGCGGGCGTTTGCCCGTTACGGCATGCTGGTCGGCACGGTCCTGCAGTCGCGGCTGCACCGCACCGCCCAGGACATCGAGGAACTGCCCGATGGGTGCCGGATCCGTCTGTGCATCGGAATCTACAATGAGCCGGCGGAGTTCGCCTTGCGCGACGCGCATGAGATGAAGGCGAAGATGATCCCGATGGCCAAACGGCTGCTGGAGAAGAACGTCTTTCTCGAATTTGCCACCCACGATCAGCCGCTGATCGCGCGCTTTGTGCGCGAGGTGATCGTGCCGATGGGCATCGGCCCCGACCGGTTCGAAACCCAGACATTGCTGGGCGTGCCGCGCGATCGCCTGATCGGCCAATTGACATCGGGCAACTACTTCGTCGCCCTCAATGGATCCTCCGCCTCGCTGCGTCGGGGGATCGTGCACCGGATGTATGTCCCCTTTGCCGACCGGTGGGACCAGGCCCTGGCCTACTCGCGCCGCCGTCTGAGGCATTCGCCGAGCCTGTTCTGGACCGGACTGGTCAACGCGCCGCGCGTGATGTACTACTGGCTATTCCGGAAGTAAGCGAGAATTCGCACTGAACGCCGCAGGGCGCGCCATGGCGCGCCCTGTTTATTGCGGATTCTATTCCGTCGGAATCCGGGGCGTGACGGGATGGAGGAAGGAGATGACGATCGACCCGCCGAGCAGCGCGGCGACCACGCCCAGCGAGAGCGCGATCGGAATGTGCACCCAGCCGGAGATCAGCATCTTGACGCCGATGAACAGAAGCACCGCGCCAAGGCCATACTTGAGGTAGAAGAACTTGTCCATGATCCCGGCCAACAGCATGTACAGCGAGCGCAGGCCCAGGATGGCGAAGATGTTTGACGTGTAGATGATGAACGGATCCTTGGTAATCCCGAAGATCGCCGGAATCGAGTCGAGCGCGAAGACCACATCGGTGCTCTCGATCAGCACCAGCACCGCCAGAAGCGGCGTGGCCATCAGCCCGGCGGTGTGCCGGATGAAGAACTTCTGCCCGTGGTAATCGCGGCTGATCGGAATCGCCTTGCGCAGCCACTTGAGGACCGGGTTGTGCTCCGGGTGCACACCCTCGTCTTTTTGCAGGAGCAGCTTGATCGCGGTGATCACCAGGAAGGCGCCGAAGACATACAGTAGCCAGTGGAAGCGATTCAACAGCGCCGCGCCCACGAGAATGAAGACGCCGCGCAGGATGATGGCGCCGAGGATGCCATAAAAGAGCACCCGGTGCTGGTACTGGGTCGGCACCTTGAAGTAGCGAAAGATGACGATAAAGACAAACACGTTGTCGAGACTCAGCGCCAGTTCGACCAGGTAGCCGGTGCTGAACTCCAGCGCCTTGGTGGTCCCCAGATCAAGGTAGACAAAGCCGTTGAAGGCAACCGCCAGCGCCACCCAGAAGCAGACCCAGCCCAGCGCCTCCTTCGGACCGATCGTGTGCGGCTTGCGGTGAAACCACAACAGGTCAAACAACAGAAGCGCCAGAATCAGGCTGAGGAATCCGATCCAGAACGTGGGTCCTTCGGTGCCCAGCATGGGTGATCCTTCTCCGGGAACGGTCGGGGGTCAGCGGCTCAGCGCCGGGCCAGCAGCGGCGCGAGGCGCGCGGCGATCTGCTCAAGCAGGCGCTGATCCTCAGGGCCGAAGGCGGCGGGTTGGTCGGAATCAATATCGATCTCGCCCAGGCAGCGATCGCCCCGCATGATCGGCACGACAATCTCCGAACGGGTCTCCAGCGAGCAGGCGAGGTAGCGCGGGTCGGCGCTCACGTCATCGACGATCACGGTCGCCTTCTGCGAGGCGGCCGCGCCGCAGATGCCCTGGTCCAGCGGTATGCGCGTATGCGGCGAGGGTTTGCCGCGAAACGGCCCCAGCGCCAGTTCGCGGTCGCCGTCCATGAGATAGAAACCAACCCACGTGTAATGCGGGATGCGGTGATGGAGCAGTTCGACGACCGCATCCATCGCCTTGTCGGCCGAGGGCGCCGTGTCGACGATGCGTCCGACGATGCTCAGAATATCATTGGGTTGCGGGCTTTTCGGCACGGTCTCGGCTCACGCTCTGTCCACGGCGGCGCGTACGGCGGCCACGTTGTCCGACGGTGTGGTCACCGGAATGGCGCATCCGGGCCCCACAGCATACGGAATCTCACGGTTCTCATCAAGGAGTCGTCGCACCGCCTGCCGCAATTCCGCGGGCGTGGCCCGTACCAGGTCGGTTTCATGATGGATGCCGCCCAGCACCGGACGGCCGATAAGGGCGTGCCCCTCCGCCAAGGATGGGTTGCCGGGCAGGGCGACATCCCAATTGACCAACGCGGCGTCGAACTCGCGGTATTCGGCGAGATGAATCTGGCGGTCGCAGACGTGCAGGATGTTGAACGCGTCGCCGCCGGATGCCTGCCAGACTTCGCGGTCGTAGGGCAGCGCCCAGCGCCGCAGCTCCTCGACGGACAGCCGTGACGCCGACGCCCACTGCGTGGTGGCGAAGAAGATTCCATCGGCGCCGGCGTTGCGGAACTCCGGCACGAGGCGGACGAAGGTGTCGGTCACCGCGCGCAGGGCCGCGGCGACCAGGTCGGGCGCCTCTCGCAGCGAGCGAACCAGCAGTTCCTCGCTCGGCACCATGTCGCCCAGGATGGAAATCGGGTTGAAGACGGTCATCACCAATGGAAACGGACGCGGGATGGCACGGCGGATGCGGGTGATGGCGCGCAATTGGAAATCAAAACAGGGATGGGTAATGGGGCGCGGCGTGATCTTCAGCCAATCCAGCGGTTGAACGACCGGCCAGCCGATGCGCTCCGGCTTCGTCGCGCGATCGGGGCTGGGACGCATGATCACACCCCAGGGCTCGTATTGATACGAAGCCCGGGGGTTGATTTTCATGAAATCCCAGCCGTAGGTCCGCTGCCAGCCGATCATGGCCTCGACATAGGCATCGAGGTCATCCTCGTCGCGGTAGAAGTGCCGCCAGAGGGAGACCGGCGGACGGTCGGGGGACTCCCCGGCGGCGAGGGCGTCGAGACGGTCCCGCGGATGCCAGCGCGTTGTCATCAGGCGCAATGATGCTACCAACCGCGGGCCGAACGCAAGCCGGTGATCTGGCCACAGTGCTTCTCGCCGTGGCGGCCATAGATGCCGACCAAATCATCCAGCGTGATCGTGCCATGCTCGGGATGATGCGCGGTGCGCCGGAAGGCGGACTCGGGCGCCTGCCGCAGCATGTGCACCATGCGTTCATGCACCCCGCGGATGATGGACAGCGACGGCGCGACCGGCAGTTTCGCGGCATCCTCGAAGCGCGCCCAATCATCCTGATTGTAGGGCTTCAGCGTCGGGTTGTCCTCGGCCAGCACCAGCTTCATGCGGATAATGGCGTTCATGTGCGAATCGGCCAAATGGTGCGCCACCTGGCGCACCGTCCACTTCCCTGGGCCATAAGGGGTGTCCAGTTGCGCATCGTTCAGCCCGCGCACGGCCGCTTCGATCTGGTCGGGCAGTTGACGCATCTTCTCGATGAGTTCCTGGCGTTCGGCGGCAGAAAGCATGCGGTCACCTCGGATCGCACGCGGAGACCCATTTCCCCGCGTGAAAGCATCAAATACGCAGGGAGTTGCCGTTTGGTTGAGGGAATCGGGACGACCGGCGCGATTGTTTCACGCGTTCACAACGGGGACTTCGCCATGAAGTAGTAAGTCTGCCCCGGCGGGTAATCCCGGACTTCGCCAACGACTTTGTATCCGAAGCGCTCGTAGAAGGGCCGCGCCTGAAAACTGAATGTCTCGAGATAGGCGCCGCGGCAGCCGAAGGCGCGCGCCTCCGCATGAGCCATCTCGAGCATCCGCGCCCCGTATCCGTGCCCTCTTCCCTGCTCGGCGATCCAGAGAAAGTCGATATGCGCCCACTGCCCCCAGCAGTTGGCCAGTAGTCCGCCATAGATGACATTGTCCTGGTCGCGCAGGAACAGATTGATCGGCTGCGGCTTGTGGTCGTTCATGCGCAGCATGTTGAATTCGTAGAGGGCGCTTTTCACCAGCGCGATATCGTCGGCGGTGGCATGCGGCTCGTTGACGATGCGGAGTGTGTCGGATGTCATGGTCGTGGCTCGCGGCGAATGTTTAAACGGCGGGGGTCCGCGCGACGAATTGGCCAGCCGAGCGGTGGCACGGGTCTTCAGACCCGTGCGCCCGCGGCCGGTCAGGACTTGTCCCAGAAGTCTTCCAGCTTCCGGTATGACTCAGGAAACTCACCGGTGAAGCGCAGATAGGTCGGGATCGGATAGCGCACGCCGCCCTTTTGGGTGCCTTCGAGCCCCTCGACCAGTTGCATCATCTTCGCCTTCGGCAGCGAGAAGGCCATCTCTTCATCGGTGGTGCCGCCGAAGATGCGGTCGCCATAGCAGGGCAGCACATACTGACACTGGCCGGACTTCATCGCGCCGATGATCAGGTCGGCGCAATCGACCCGTCCGGCGGTCTGCGATGGCATCACCCCGCCGCCCTGGTAGAGCGCACCGGTCACCAGTCGCATTACCTGCGCCGAGTTGCCGTAGATGACCACGACATCCCAGTCGAACTGCGCCTTCGCCAGCGGCGCGCAGACCAGACGATCGTATTCGCCATGCGGAAAGTGCGGGATCGCCGCTTCGGTGCGCGCGCCGGCCTCGGCGCTGGCGGTGTACATGCCGGCGCAGGCGTGGCCTTCGGTCAGATATGGCACCCGCTCCTCGAAGCCAAAGAAGGCCTTGGTGATCGGGCAGGAGATATCATCACGCGCGACCGCCAACGCCCAGCCATATCGTCGCGCCAGCCCGATCACCTGGCAGATGGCGGCCTCGAAGCCCAGATCGGCCTTCGGACGTTTCACCTTCGGCGGCAACGGCTCCCCCGGCTTGAGCATCTTGATCGCCACCGGGAAGGTCGCCGGGCGAATATACTTCTCGATTTCAGCGGCAAAGTCGGCGTTGGTCATGGGTAACCCTTTGGAGAGTTTGAGTGCGATGATTCCTTATGCAAACGAGCATGAACGAGTGAAGTCAGTTCACCTCTCCCGTTGGGGGAGGTCGCGGCGTCCGCAGCGGCGGACGCCGCGGGTGAGGGCACAACACGTGTTCAGTCCGGCACGCCGTGTCCCCTCACCCGATCCGCCTTCGGCGGATCGACCTCTCCCTAGGGGAGAGGTGAACGGTTTGCCTGGCTCCTGCACCACTCAGTGATCTCTAAAACACGCTGAACTTGAAGTACTTTTTCGGGTTGGCCATCATGTCGTCGAGCAGACGCCGGGTGTCGGCGACCACGTCACGCACCTGGACATACAGCATCGAATCTGACGACAGCCGTCCCATGGTCCCCGGCCCGGATTCCCATCGGGCCAGCAGCGAATCGCTGCGAGCGGAGACATCGCGGAGATTAACGTAAAGCGAAGAATCATAGACCAGCCGCGCCAATGTGCCATCGCCGTGCAGGACATCATGCGCCAAGGTGTCGATCGAGCCGGCCGCCCCTTCCATCGCGGCCACCAGCCGGCGCTGGGTGGTGACCAGCTCGCGCATCGCCAGCCGCGAGGCATGCAGAAGCGAGTCGATCTCATCGGATGTCGCGCTGTTAGTGGTGAGCCGCCCGAGCAGCCCTTCGCCGTTTTCGACGCGCGCCAGGGTCGTGTTCAGATGACCGAGGGTGATCTTGACGCTGTCCATCAGCGCCGGAACGCCGGAAAAGACCGAGGTCATGTCGGTGGAGACCGCGGTGGGCAGCGTCGCGCCGGGCTCGACCGGTTTTTCGCCCGGTTTGCCCATGCTCACCGCGATGAACTTATCGCCCATCAACCCCATGGTGCCCACCGAGACCTGCGAGCGCTCAGACAGGCGCGACCAGGCCGCTTCCTTGACATGGAACGCGACATGGATCATGCCAACCCCGTCGCGCTCGACAAATTCAATCTTGGTGACGTTGCCGACTTCGATGCCTCCGAGCCAGACCGGCGAGCCGAAGACCAGGCCGCTGACATCGTTGAAGTAGGCATGCAGTTCGTCGGTCTTTTCAAAGACGGTCATCCCGCTGCCGTTGAACGCGGCCCAGAGCAGCACGGCGAAGGCGAAGAGAATCACCATGCCGACCCGAACCTCGACCCACGGCACCCGTCCGCTGCGTTTCATCACCCCACCGCCTTGCGTCCGCACGACCCCGGCTCACAACCGTGCGTGCAGTTGTTGCCGCGGACATCCCAGACTTCGCCCTTCGCCTCCAGCCACGCCAGCGATTCGGCGTGCAGATCGGAGAGCGCCGGCAGTTCGAGGATCATCTTGTGCATGTCGATTTCCAGCTGGGTGTCATCGGGCATGGGGACCATGTCCATGACCTTCTCCCAGCGGCGATAGAACGACTTGACCTTCTCCAGGTCGCGGGTGCGCAGGACGACGGCGATTTCGCGCACATACTGGATGGCCAAAGCGTCGATGGCGGAACAACAGGAACCCATAGCACTCGCTTTCGTTTCCCCGCCCAATGAAACAACAATTGCAGTCCCGGCGCAACCGCCGGGCGCTCCTCAGAGCGACTCGACCAGCGCGCGCACCCGGGCGCCGATCTCATCGCGCACGCGGCGAAAGACCGCCCGGACCTCCTCCGGCGTTCCCGTGGCCTTCGCCGGATCATCAAACGACCAGTGCAATTGGCGGACGCGTGTTGGGACCACCGGGCAGTGTTCACGGGCGTAATCGCAGACCGTGACGATCAGGTCGGCGGAATCAATCATGGCCGCATCGATGACTTTCGATCGCTGGGCGCTGATGTCGATGCCGATTTCGGCCATCGCCGCGACCGCCTGCGGGTTGAGGCCGTGCGCTTCCAGTCCGGCGGAGTCGACCGCAAAGCGCCCGCCGCCAAAATGGCGGGCAAACCCCTCCGCCATCTGCGAGCGGCAG
Organism: bacterium; assembly: GCA_035559435.1. NCBI lineage: Bacteria > bacterium. Next base: position 105,197 of record DATMBC010000103.1, on the reverse strand, counting down.
GAGTTGCCCGTGCAGAGAAAGAGGATGGTCACGCTCCCGCCCTCCCGTCCGACGGCATCGCCTGAACCGAATCGAGGAAGGGCGTGAGGAATTCCCTCACGTGCGGCTGCGACGAACGAACCAGCGCCGCGCCGTCTCCGTCGAAGACCATCACGCCGTTGTGCAGGACGATGAAGTGATTGGTCACCTCGAAGGCGTCGGCAATCTGGTGCGTGACGACAATTGAGGAGACACGCTTGACCCGCTGCAGCTTCAGGATCAATTCGGTGATCGCCTTGGTCGAGATCGGGTCCAATCCAGTGGTGGGCTCATCGTAGAGCATGATGAGCGGATCGACGGCCGCCACCGCGCGCCCGATCGCCACCCGCCTCTGCATCCCGCCGGAGAGGGCATCGGGCAGTTCGTCGATGATCTCCTCCGACAGATTGAGGAAGCGCAGCGTTTCGCGCGCCACCTGCTCGATCTCGGCGATGGATTTGTCGGTGTGCTCCAGCAGGGCGTAGCCGATGTTCTCGCCCACCGTCATCGAATCGAAGAGCGCGCCGCCCTGAAAGACATAGCCGATCTTGGTGCGCAGGGCGCTCCATTCGCCCTCGCCGGCATGGGTCATGTCGCGGCCGTTGATCCAGATCCGTCCGGTCTGCGGATGCACCAGCCCCGCGACCAACTTGAGGATGGTGCTTTTGCCCGAGCCGGAGACACCGAGCATGACGACCGTCTCGCCCGGGGCAACGGTGAAACTCACGTCGCGCAGCACCGGGACGGCGCCATAGGCAAACGACACGTTCTCGAACCGGATCATGCTCTACATCAACCCCTGCAGGCGCGGCACGACCAGGCGGGTGAACAGGAAATTGATCATCAGGATGGTGATTGAGCAGGCGACCACCGAGTCGGTGGTCGAACGGCCTACGCCCTTGGTGCCGCCGGCGGTCGAGAAACCCATGTAGGTCGAAATCGACGCGATGATCATGGCGAACAGGAAGGGTTTGACCAGCCCGATGATGAAATTGCCCAGTGTCAGTTTGTAGATCACGTTCGTCCAATAGGCGGTGCCCGAACTGTGGGCGATGTAGACGGCGATGATGTAGCCGCCGGCGATGGCGACGAAGTCGCAGATGATCGTGAGAATCGGCATCATGATGAACAGCGCCCAGAAGCGCGGCACCGCCAGTTTCTTGATCGGATCGACGCCGAAGGCGACCAGGGCGTCAATCTGCTCGGAGGACTTCATCGATCCCAGTTCGGCGGTGATCCCGGCGGCGACGCGCGCGGCCACCATCAGTCCCGCCAGCACCGGACCAAGTTCGCGGATGATGGCGATCGCCATCACCCGGCCCAAGTAGTTCTTCGAGCCGAAATCCGCCAACTCGATGGAAAACTGCAACGCCATCCCCTGCCCGGCGAAAACGCCGGTCAGTACCACCAGAAACAGCGACCCGACACCCAACAGGTACATCTGCTCAAGCATGTCGGCAAAGTAGAACGGGCGCGAGAACAGCCGGACGAACAGCCGCCCGGAATAGAACGTCAGCCCCTGGACGTCGCCGGCAAAGTGTTTCAGTGGGCCGAGTATGGGCATCAACCGAGTCCTGTGGACCCGGAATATACGCGCTCGCCGGGTCCGCATGGACAGTTTTGGCAAGGATTTGACCCGCTTGCAAACGCCGGGGAAACTGCGTATAGTCGGGTGACCTGAGTTCGTGGGGATGGTCCCCGCTTTCGGGGCCTGAGATCATACCCCTCGAACCTGATCCGGGTAATGCCGGCGTAGGGAAACGGACCAGGTGGATGTCGGGAGAGGACAACCCGGCATCGGATTGATACCGTTTCCGCAAGACCGGAAACGGTTTTGTGCTTTAAGGCCCCGGGAAAGGACTGTGGCCATGGCATGCCGCCTTGGTGCATCTGCCCGGAACATGTTGTTCCTCGTCTGTCTGCTTCTCCCCCTCATGGCCGGTTCCGCCTGGGGCATGTTCGGGCGGATTGTCGATGCGGAAACCGGTCGTCCGGTGGCGGCGGCCACGGTGCGTGTGCCCGGGACCGGCTACACGACCATCACCGACGATGACGGCCACTTTGTGCTGGCCGCTCTGCCACCGGGATCGTTCGAACTGACCGTGACGCACGTCGCCTACCACCCCTTCCGCAAGACGGTCGACGGCATCGACGATCTGGGCGTGATCCGGTTGACGCCGCTGGTCATCGAGGGCCAGGAGATCGTGGTGACCGGCACACGCGCCCGGCGGGGGGAATCGCCGGCGGCCTTCGACAACCTCTCGCGCGAGGAAATCCGCCGCAGCCATTACGCACAGGATGTCCCGATGCTGCTCACTGAATCACCAGGGGTTTACGCCTATTCTGACAACGGCAACGGCATCGGGTACTCGTACCTTTCGATCCGCGGATTCCCTCAGCGGCGCATTTCGGTGCTGGTCAACGGGGTGCCGCTCAACGATCCGGAGTCGCACGAGGTCTACTGGATCGACCTGCCCGACCTGCCGGAAAACACGCAAGACATTCAGGTGCAGCGCGGGGTGGGCACCACCCTCTACGGGGCCAACTCGATCGGCGGCACGGTCAACGTCCTCACCCACTACCTGTCGCCATCGCGCGAGTTGACGGTCCATTCGGGGTTTGGATCATATGACACACGCAAGTTCACCGTCGGGTTCAGTTCGGGGCTCATCGAGGACAAGCATGCGGTCTATGGCCGCTTCTCGCGGATTGTCTCCGACGGCTACCGTGACAACGCCTGGACCGACCTGTGGTCGTATTTCCTGTCGGCGGCGCGCTACGATGAGAAGTGGACCAACCGTCTGAACCTCTTCGGCGGTCCGGAACAAACGCATCTGGCCTATAAGGGCCTGCCGCGCTGGTACCTCAACGGCGACACGTCTTACTACGACAGCCACCCCGAGGTGCAGGACGACTTCCCGCGTCCGACCGGAGATCCGACTGTAGACCGCCGCTTCAATCCATTCACCTGGGACGGCGAGACCGACAACTTCAACCAGCCGCACTACCAGTGGATCAGCGAGTACCGCCCCGATTCGCTCTGGCGGCTGGAGAACACGCTCTACTACATCAAGGGCGAGGGATACTACGATCAACTGCGCGCCGGGGCGGATTTCGGGCAGTACCAGCTCCATCCCTTCCCGCAGCCGGCGCCGGATGGCGACACGACGATGGTCGACGAAGCCGATCAAATCTGGCGGCGGCGCTGGGTGGACAACGACTTCTGGGGATTCATCCCGCGCGTGACCCGCAGTCACGCGCGCGGCGAGCTGACCGCCGGGGTCGAGTTCAGTCGCCTGACCGCCGACCATTGGGCCGAAGTGCAGTCGGTGCGTCCCGCGCCGCCCGATTTCATCCCGGGTCAGCGATACTACGACTACGATGGCCGCAAGACCGTCCTGACGCCGTTTGTGCAGGAGGTGTTCACGCCCGATCCGCGCCTGACCATCACCGGCGCGCTGTCGTATTCGTTCAAACGCTACGAACTGACCGCCAACCGCTTTCCGAATGCCTACGGCCAGCGGGTCGAGCACAGCACCGACTACCATTTTGTCTCGCCGCGGCTCGGATTGACGGTACGTCCCGCCGATGGCTGGACCGCGTTTGCCAGTGTCAGTTACAACGAGCAGGAGCCGACCAACGACGAGGTTTTCGACGCGACGGATTACTACGCCGACGCCCACTCCTTCTTCCGCGACGTGAAAAGCGGCGGCGACGGAGTCCTCACCGGCTCAGACCCGATCATCGATCCGGAGCGGCTGATCAACTACGAGGTCGGGCTGTCGTGGCAGAAACCGCGCTGGCGCGTCGAGGCCAATCTGTACCAGATGCGGTTCCATGACGAGATCGTTTACAACGGCCAGATCAACGATGATGGAGTGCCGATCCGCGCCAATGCCCCCACTTCGATCCATCAGGGGATCGAACTGGCCTGGGCGGTGACGCCGGCGCGGGGGCTCACGCTGGAGGGAAACACGTCGCTGTCGGACAATTACTTCGATCAATTCATTGAGTATGTCCCCGACTGGGCCAATTGGGGCGAGGTCCTGCCGATCGACACGGTTGATCGCGGCGGCAACACGATCGCCGGCTTTCCGAACCGGCTGGCCAACCTGCGGCTCACCTACGAGCATCGCTACGCGAGCATCTCCGGTCATCTGTTCCATGCCGGGGAGCTCTACATCGACAACTCAAACGAGCGGGAAAAACGCATCGCCCCCTACACCGTGTTCAACCTGCGCGGCGTGGTGAAACTGGAGGAGGCAATCGGCTGGGCGGGCGTCGACCTGTTTGCGCAGATCAACAATCTGTTCGACGAGGAGTACGAGACCGGCGGTTATGTGGATGAGGAGGGGCCGTTGTTCATTCCAGCCGCCAAGCGCAATGTGTATGTTGGACTGCGGGCACGCCTGTGAGCGACCGGCCCGCCATGCCGCAGACCGCGTCCATCGGGAACTGACTGGCTCATGCTGCGACTTCATCCGCTCGACGGCGCGCTGATCATTGCGTTTTTCATCCTGCAGGCGTACCTGGGATTCGGGCGCGCGCACAGGACGCGCCGCGGGGACGCCACCGACTATCTGATCGGCGGACGGACATTGACGCTGCCGGCGTTTGTGGCCTCGCTGGTGTCGACCTGGTACGGCGGCATTCTCGGCGTCGGCGAGTATTCCTACCTGTACGGTGTCTCCAACTGGCTCGTATTCGGCCTTCCCTACTATCTCTGGGCGCTGGTGTTCGCGCTGTTTCTGGCGCGCAAGGCGCGGCGCACGCACTTCATCTCGCTGCCCGACCATCTCGGGCAGGCGTATGGACGCGGCCCCGGACTCTTGGGGGCCGCAGTCGTCTTCATCATGACCGTGCCGGCGGCCTATGTCCTGATGCTGGGCGATTTCGGACGGTTGCTGCTGGGCTGGCCGTTGTGGGCGGGCGCGGCCGTCGGGGCCGGGCTGTCAATTATGTACCTCTTCATCGGCGGGTTCCGTTCGGCAATCCGTGCCGACCTCCTGCAGTTTGTCTGCATGTTCGGGGGGTTTGCGCTCATCCTGCCGTTTGCGATCGGCGAATATGGCGGCTGGAGTTTCCTCAAGGCCAATCTGCCGGCGGCGCACCTGACCGCCAGCGGCGGCAATTCCTGGTGGTACATCATCTCCTGGTACTTCATCGCCACCGCGACACTGGTCGAACCGGCGTTCTACCAGCGCTGCTACGCCGCCCGCAATGAGACAACCGCAACCCGCGGCATTTATTGGTCGATCGGTTTCTGGATTCTTTTTGACTTCATGACCACGACCACCGGCCTGTATGTGCGGGCGGCGTTGCCGATGCTGGAAAATCCCACGATGTCCTATCCGGCGCTGGCGGCGCAGGTGCTGCCACCCGGCGTGCTGGGACTCTTTTTCGTTGGGCTGATCGCGACTGTGATATCGACAGTTGATTCCTATATGTTTCTCGCGGCGGTGGCGCTGGGGCGCGATGTGATGTCGCGGTTGCGGGCCATGACCGATCAGGCGGTGCAGACCTCGACGCGCTGGGCGCTTCTGGTGTCGGCCCTGCTCGCGGTGGCATTGGCGCTGGGAACCCAATCAGTGATTGGCATCTGGAAGAATCTCGGCTCGATTGGTGTGCCGATGCTGCTTTTGCCGGTGCTCTCCACGTTTCGCGAGCAGCGCTTCCATTTTTCGCAAAGTTTCGTTGTGGTCTGGATGGCCATCCCCGGCGCAGCATCCCTCGCCTGGGTAACGATCCACTGGCTGACCGGCGCCTACCCGCTCGGTCTCGAGCCCATCTTCCCGGGCCTGTTCGCCTCCATCATCATAGCCCTCGTTGGCATCAAACGCATGTAGTGGCGTATTGCACACGCCTCTCCGCATGCCCAGCAGTATCTCACCCCGTCATCCCAAGGCCATCATCCCGCGGCAACGCCGCGCGATGATGGCCTTGGAATCTTTGTTTGTCCGGCCTCGCGCCAACCACGCAGCAAGTCCACGTTGCCGCGATGGCACAGGCGCTGTGATGATGACAGAAGGCGACGCCGTCAACGCCGCGGCACAAACTCAATCACGCCGCCGCCGAGCAGGCGCTCGTTGGCGGGATCGTAGATGACCGCCGACTGGCCGGGCGTCATGGCTCGTTGTGGGTCACGAAAGGTGATCGTCAGCGACCGCCCCTGCGGGGCCACCTGCGCCGCCGCGGCTTCATGGCGGTAGCGAATCTGCACCATCGCCTCGAACGGTTCGGTCGGCGCCGGACCGAGCCAGTTGACCGCCGACACTTCGCAGGTGCGCCGCCACAAATCGGCATCATCGCCGAGCACCACCGACGCCGACGCGGGATCGATATCGGTCACATACTGGCGCTTGCCCAGCGCGACACCCAGCCCGCGCCGCTGGCCGATGGTCAGCGATTCAAACCCCGGATGCTGCCCGACCACATTGCCGTGCTTGTCGACAAACGGGCCCGGGGTGTTGCCCACGCCGTCGCGCTGGGCGCGCTCGGCGAGAAACCGCGGCAAGTCATCGTCGGCGACAAAACAGATGTCGCGGCTCTCCGGCTTTTCGGCGTTGCCGAGGCCATGCGCCGCCGCCAATCCGCGCACCTGCGGCTTGACCAACGGGCCCAGCGGGAAAATGGTGCGGGCGAAATAGGACCGCGGCACACCCCAGAGGAAGTAAGTCTGGTCGCGCGACGCGTCCAGGCCGCGCCGCAGGATCACCGCATCGCCCTCCTGCGCCAGACGCGCATAATGCCCGGTGGCGATCGCCTCGCAGCCGATGGCCTGCGCCTTCTTCCATAGGGCCGCCCACTTGATTTCGATATTGCAGACCACACACGGGTTCGGCGTGCGCGCCCGTCGATACTCGTCGACGAAGTACCGTATCACCGTGTCTTCAAACGCGTCGGTCAGGTTGAGCGTGTAGTGCGGCACACCCAGCCGCGCGCAGACGGCGCGGGCATCCATGAACGCCTCGAGCGTGCAGCAGGCGCCGTCCTTGCGCGTGTCGCCCCCGACCGCGTCGTAGTCCCAGAGTTTCATTGTGATGCCGACCACGTCGCAGCCGGCCTCTTTCAGGAGCACTGCGGCCACCGAGGAATCCACACCGCCCGACATCGCCACCGCGACGCGCCGGCCGCGCCAGCGGGAATCGATCAGCGCCTCGTTCATCTCAGGGGCAAGTGTCATGGACACGGTCCGGGGATCGGTCAGGCATGCGCCGGAGACAGCGCGCGCAACCGCGCGACTTCCTCGGCGGCGGCGGCGGCGATCAGCGCGGGGTCGTCGGGCTTACTGTCGCGTCCAAAGGAGAACCGGATGGCGCCGAGGGCATAATGCCGGGGGGCGGCCATGGCCCGGAGCACATGCGACGGCTCATGCGCGCCGGAGTGGCAGGCCGAGCCGGTCGAAACACAGATGCCGCGCAGATCAAGCGCGATCGCCAGCGACTCGCCCTCGACCCCGCCGAAGCCGACCGCGACGGTGTTCGGCAGACGGCGCTCCGGGTCGCCGAAGATCATGATGTCCTCGATCTTCTGGCTGATCAACTTGCGGAACTCATCGGCGAGTTTGCCGACACGGCGGATCTCCTGCGGCTCCTCGGCGGCAATTTGCATGGCCAGCGCGGTGCCGACCGCGCCGGGGACATTCTCGGTGCCGGGACGACGTCCCTGTTCCTGCCCGCCGCCGAAGAGGATCGGCGCCAGACGTGTCCCCTGCCGGACATAGAGGATGCCCACACCTTTCGGGCCATAGAACTTATGCGACGACAGCGAGAGCAAGTCCACACCGAGCTCATTCACATTCACCGGAATCTTGCCATAGGCCTGCACCGCGTCGGTGTGGAAGACAACACCGCGCGCGCGGGCGATTTGTGCCAGATCGGCGATCGGGTGGACGGTGCCGACTTCATTGTTGGCCAGCATCACCGAGGCGATCTGCGTGTCGGGACGCAACGTCCGCGCGAACTCCGCAGGATCGATTCGGCCCAGCGAGTCGACAGGCACGATGGTCGTTTCGAAGCCATGCGCCTGCGCCCAGCCGGCGGTGGCGGTGATCGCCGGATGCTCGGAGGCGACGGTCACAAAGTGCTTGCCGCGGGCCTCGGTTGACAGGAGCGAGCCCAGGATGGCGAGGTTGTCCGCTTCACTGCCGGAGGCGGTGAAGACAATCTCCGAGGGCTTGGCGCCCAGGAGCGCGGCGATCCGCGCGCGCGCCTCATCGAGGCGCACCCGCGCCGCCTGACCCATACGGTGCGACGAAGAGGGATTGGCGAAGTGCTCAACAGCGACTTCCTGCATCGCCGCGGCCACGCGCGGATCGGTCCGGGTGGTGCTATTGTGATCGCAGAAGATGGTTCGCATAGACTACCAAGATACGTTACAATTGCCGCTTCCGATATGCCGCGGCCGCCTCGACAAATGAACGGAAGAGCCGTTGAGTCGTTGCATCCTCCGCGCGCACTTCCGGATGCCATTGCACGCCAACGACAAACCGCTCGCCCGGCTGTTCGACCGCCTCGATGATGCCATCTTCGGGAGAATGCGCCACCGCCACCAGATCGCGTCCGGGCGTCTTGACCGCCTGATGGTGACTGGTCGCGCCCTGGAGGCGGCGCGCGCCAAGAAGTTGTTCCAGACGGCAGCCGGGCGTCACTTCGACCTCGTGCGTTTGCACAAACATCCCGGTGCCGCCGCGGGAATGATCGCGCGGCGCGCCATCGAGTTGCTTGTCCAAATCCTGATACAACGTGCCGCCGCGCGCGACATTCAGCACCTGAACCCCGCGGCAGACGCCCAGGATCGGCAGGCCGAGTTCATCGGCGACGGCCACCGCCGCCAGCTCGACACGGTCGCGCTCGGCGTAGACTTCGACATTGCCGACCTCGTCGCGCTCACCGTAGTGCACCGGATCGACGTCCTCCCCGCCGGTAAGAAACAGGCCATCGACCCGGCGCAGGACTTCCCGCACCGCATCGGGGTCCATCTCGTTGGACAGAAAAACCGGCACGCCGCCGGCGCGCGTGATCGCGGCCCCATAGGAATTCGGCAGCCATTCATAAGCATAGGGCGTCGGCGAGGTCCGCTTCGCATCGAAGGGGCGTCCCCGCATGGTCAGGCAGATAACAGGCGCTGTGGTCATGAGTGATCCTTCCGCCGGGCGGATACGGAGACAGTACGCTGGCGGCATGGCGGTTGTTGTCGCCGCGGCAAAAATAGTTTCACGCGTCAGAACGCGAACAGAATCGACAGGTGGACGCGGTCGGACGGAGCGTATTTTGGATGCACCGCGCGGCGGGCATAGTCCAGCCGCAAGGGGCCCACCGGCGCGATGTACTGGATCCCGACTCCCAGCGAGACCAGCATGTCGCCGACGCTGGCATCACGGAAGCGCGCAAAGTTGTTTCCCGCGTCCAGGAAGATCGAGAACCAAAACTTCGAACTCATCGGCGTGCGCATCTCCAGGTTGGCCAGCATCACCACCTGCCCGCCGATCGGAACGCCGGTCGAGTCCTTGGGGCCGACGGTGTTTTCGGCGTAGCCGCGAATCGAGCTGGCGCCGCCCAGATAGAAGCGGTCGCTGGTGGGCACAAAGTCCCCCTCCGAGTGCGGCTTGATCCAGGCCAGACGCACACGGCTGGCAAAGACGGTGGGGGCGCTGATGGTCTGATAGCGCGACCAGGAAGCGTCAATCTTGTAGAAATCCTCGGCGCCGCCGAGGATGCCGCCGACGTATTCGGCATCCAGACGGGTGCGGGCGCCGCTGGTCGGCACAAAGAGGTTGGGCCGGCTGTCGCGTTCGATCGCCGCGCGCCAGCGCCGGCGCACGCTGATGCCCTGCTCCTCGAGATAATCTTCGATGCGGTCCGCGGGGATGTCGTAGATTTTGACCCGCTCATAGACCAGAGAGGACCACCAGCGCATCTTGCGCCCGATGCGGCGGGTCACGTTCAGTTCGCCCTCCATGCGCTCAATCCGGTACTCCTGCACCGAAGAGTGCACACCGGGCTCGTAGGCCAGCGTCAGCGTGGTCGGCAAACGCACCCCAAAGGGCCAGGGCTCGGTGTACTTGGCGGCGAAGCGGTGGTGCAGCACTTCCCAGTCGGTGACCACAACGAAACCGGAGCGCGCGGTCAACGACCACTGGCGCCCGGTCCCCCGCCAATTGCGCGAGCCCCATTCAAAGGCATAGTCCCAAGTCAGATCGCGGTTGGGATCCTGCCCCGCGCCGGTGCGGAAGCCGATGAACGATGGCTTGCGTTCGACCACGCGCATCTGAAAATCGGTGAACTGCGAGTCGGGAGATCGCAGCGAGTCGGTCGCCACCGGATCGAGATGGACAAAGGTGAAAAGCCCCGTGGCGTAGACATCCTGCTGACGCCAGGCGAGCCGCCGTTGCGAGTACATCTCGCCGGGTTGCCAGTAGGCCTCCCGACGGATGTATGCATCCCGGGTGATTTTGGCGCCGGAAATCGTCAATTCGCCGAGATAGACGGCGGGACCGCTTTTCAGGTCGATGACGACATCCAACGTGTCATCGCCGCGTCGGGCGACATCGAGAGCCACCGCGGCTTTGGGGTGGCCGTGGTCGGCGCAAAGCGCGCGCACGCGCGCGGCGGTGTATTCCAGAAACAGCGAGTCGGCCGGGGCGCCGCGGGGCAGGTCGCGCAGGTACGCCCGCGCACGCGCCGCCAGCGTCGTGTCATCGCCGCGCAGCGACACATGGCCCCAGTGATAGCGGCGGTTTTCGGTGATGAAGACCGTGACCACGGCGCGCTGGTCATCGGGATCGGGCGCGGCACTGATGGCGGCCGTCGCGTCCCAGTACCCCGCCTGCCGGTAAGCGCGGCGGATCGCCGCTTCGTCGCGTTCCTCCGCGCCGGTCAGAAGCAGCGGACGGTTGCGCAGCCCCAGCTTATGCAGGAATCCGGGCGTGCGGATCTGCATGAACGACCGGATGTCCTTGTCGGAGTAAGCCGTGTTGCCGTCAATATCGATGCGGGCCACCGGCGGACGCCGCCGGCGCCACTGGCGCAGATCATCCTGGATGTCATCGGCGCGCGCGTTCGCCGCCGGCCAAACGCCCAGCAGCGCCAACGCCGCCACGGCCATCGCCCCTGCGCGTCGCATTCGGTTCAATATTCCCAGTTGAAGTGCAGGTTCAGACGGTACAGGTTGTTCTTGTCACGGTTGCCTTCGAAAAACATGTGCCGATTCAGACGGTACTCAAAACCGACTTCCTGCCCGGCTCCGGCGTCGATCGGGCTGGTGCCGTAGAGATAAAGCTGCGGCGTGAAGTACCGCCCGACGGTGATGGACGCATCGAAGGGATTGTCGCCCGAGTTGATTTCCAGCGTCTCCAGCCCCAGTTTGCGCGCCGCCACGCGCTGCACTTCGGAGAACACCAGCCCGGTCGCCGCGAACTTGAGACGGTCGGCCAGCGGGTCGGAAACCGCCAGGGAATCACCGCCGCCGACCGCGGTGGTGTTGGCCGCCAGCAGGAGCAGGACATCCTGCTCGGAATAAGGCGCCTCAGGCTGGATGAGCGGCTCGGAGGCGCGTCCGGAAACATGCAGATTCAGATCGACCACCGGACTGGACGACGTCTCGGTGCGAGCCGCCACCCGCGGCTGCTGGATGCGGAAACCGACGTCGATGTCCAGTTGCGGATCGGCCTTCAGCGGGTCATCGAAAGTCAGCGTGCCGCGCTTGATCCGTCCGGTCTTGTCGAACAGGTAAATCTTGCCGCGGACGAATTCGGCGGTGCCGATGTAACTGGGGACCCCGCGGTCGCGCATCAGGCGCAGGTTGGCCGACAATTCCGCCTCGACCTGATCGTTGCGCAGGACATACCCGCCCTGCGGAAGCTCGATTGCGATGTCCCAGTCCCAGAGTGTGGTGTCGAAGACCGGACGCGCCTCGGTCTCCGTGAAGGGCTCGCGATCCTCGATGCGTCTGGGGCGGGCGGTCCCGGTCACTTTGGGCGGGGTCGCGCCGCGCACGGCGAGGTCAAAGTCGCTGAGCACGAAGAAGTCCTTGAACTCCATCCGCGCCGGGACCCCGCGTCCGGTCACAGCCAGATCGTAGTCGAACGACTTGACCGACTCGATGCGCACGGTGCCCTTGACGTCGACAGTCCCCGACAACTCGCGGTCGCGCATGACCGCGGTCACCTTGCGCACCACGACCGTGTCCTGCCGCAGGGCGACATCGATGAAGACATCCTCGAGCGGATTGAGGATTTCGATGGCCTTGATGGTGCCGCGCGCCAGCGTGGCCTCGCCCGAGAAGCGCGGCGCGAGCGGTGTGCCGGTCACGGCGGCGCGGATGGCGAAGTCGCCCCGCACCGACTCGATGGTCTGCGGCAGAAAGCGATTGATGGGGTCAAGATTGTCGCCGGCCACATGGAGCCGTCCCGCGAACGGCGCCGTATTGAGCACCCGTTGTTCGACCTTCTCGAACCGCAGGTCCAGCGGGAAGGTGCCCGCGGCCTCGGCCTGGAAGTAGCGGTTCTCCAACTGGGCCGACTCCACGGTCAACACCCGGTCGCGGTAGGAGACATTCCCCTCCAGTGCGCCGAGCTCCTCCCCCTCGAAGGTCAACTCGCTGACGTCGCCGGCCATCTCGATCTGCGGTGACTTAAAGGTGCCGTTGAGCTGGCCGCGCGCGGCGATGATGCCATCCAGTTGCCAGTTCGGAAAGAACCGGTTCCAGACCCGCTCGATGCGAAAGCGATCCAGCTCGAAATCCAGCGCCATCGAGTTGTCGAAGTTCATTCGCCCGGAGGCGCTGAAGATCCCCAGCGGCCCCTCGAACTGAAACTGGTTGAAGCGGAAGCCGGCCGAATCGATCACCATGCGGACATCGTTCGAGGCCGAATAGGTCTGGTTCTCCCAGCGCAGGGTCAGCGGGTAAAGGTCCAGCGGGATGGTATCCGCCGACCAATCCAGCGTGCCGGAGCCCTCGATATCAACCAGCGGCGAATACCAGCGCGCCCACTCGATATCGATGCGCCGTCCGGCCAGCGTGGCATGCAAGTCGATGGAGTCGGTCTCGATGCCCCAGGTCGAAGCCCGACCCCAGCGGGCATCCACCTGCCCGCCCGGATTGGAGAGGAAATGCGGGACAAAGAAACGCGCCTCGAACTGATCGGTGCGCAGATCGAACAGGCGCAGCGAATCCGAGTTGATGAAGGCAGCCAGGTCGGGGTCGCTGGTCAGACCGGAGAGATAGGCGTATCCGTCGGCGCGCCCGGCCAGCGAGTCGACAAACACCATGCGATCAAAGGGCCTCAAATCATCGACGTTGATGGCGGCAAACAAATCGACCGAGTCGGCGAAAGCCATCGTGCCGCCGCCAACCAGCGAGGCGCCGTTGATCATGACGGCGAAGTCCTCGCCAACCAGGAGCGAATCAACCGTCGCGCCCAACGATCCATCCGCCGATTGGAAGTAGATGGAATCGATATGCCCCGGACCCAGTCGAACGTCGGCGCGAATGCGCAAATCCGCGTCGGTGGTGCCGACCGCGTTGATGTCGACCTGACCGGACAGCAGGGTGGGCAGCGTGCCCCTGGCAAAGCGATTCAGGTCGAATCGCTCCACACGACCGCGGAACTCCCAGCGCTCCGGCTTGACCGACCAGACAAACCGCGCCCGGCCATCGAAACGCGCCCCGCAGACCACGCCGTGCACCGAGTCGCCGGTCACGCCGCTGGAATCGGCCACGAAGCGCAGGCGCAGGCCATCAAGCTCGTACCCTTCGAATGTGCCGGTCAGCTCCAGCGCGCCGGACACGCTCTTGCGTTTGGTGTCCGCGCTCACGTTGCCGGCGACGGCCAGCACGCCTTCGAGGCCGAGGTTTGTCGACTGCGTCAACTCCTCGAGATCCAGGCGCGCCGAGCGAATCTGCAGATTGTTCAGGGTGCCCACGAGGACGAACGAGGATTTGCCGGTGGCCACCGACAACGAATCAAACCGCCAGGCGCCTTCGCCGGAGGAGATCAGTCCTTCGAAGGTCACCGGACCGACCCAGGTGGTCCATGCCGACGACGGCGCAATCGCGACTGTCCACCGGCCGCCGGCGGCGTGGAAGGAAGCATCGACCCGCACCGAATCGGCCAGCGGCTCGGGTTCGCCGATGCGGTAGATGATGCCGTCGCGCAGACTCAGCGACTCGACCGACAGCTCCAGCGCGCCCTCCAGCCGGGCGCGTTCGGCGACCTCGGTTTTCGCCTTGCGGAAAATCGACTCAATCGAGTCGCGCGGCACCTGGAGACGCAGTCGCTCAATCGCCACCGAACGGATGCGGCGCTGATCGGGCAACAGGTCGCGCAGGTCATAATCGACGGTGATCCGTCCCACCTGTGCCAACGTGTCGACAACCTCGGCCCGACGGGTTGTCAGCATCAGATCGGTGAAGACGACGCCGGAGTAGAGATCACCGGACATGTCGCCGACCGATAGCGTCAGTTGCGTCGAGGCGCCCAGCGCCTGATTGATCTGCGTTTCCAGCTGATGCTTAAGCCAGGATGACTGGGTCAGCCAGACATAGACTCCGACCGCCAGCGCCAACACAAACGCCACAAACCACAGCGGTATGGTGATAAGCTTGCGCATGACAGCCGCATCACCTGTCACGCCTGGGGGGACGGAGTGACGGCCTCACAATATCGTCAATTACCGCCGACGGCAACAGAGACCGATATGGGGGGACAACCGGTTGTCCGGGCTACGGTTGACGGCGCAGCGCGTCGATTTCACGCAGCAGCGAGTCCACGACGCTTTCCAGCAAGCGCACCCGCGCTTCCAGATCGTCGGTGGCCGGCCGCGGCGGCACTGCCGAGGTCGGCACGGCGCCGAGACTGGCGGTCATCGCGCCAGGATCGGGCACTGGTTCTTCCGTAATGAGAGGAATCGGCCGCGGCGCGGTCACCGGCGTCACATCAATAGGCGAGGTCAAATCGGGCAATTCGGCGCGCGCCGCTTCGAGTGTGACTTTAAGCGGACGCCCGTCACGCAAAAGCCCAAACGTCAGCCGCTCGCCCGGTTGCGATTGCACAATGACCTGACGGAAGCGACGGACCGACTCCACCGTCTCGGAGCCGACCGTGCGAATGATGTCGCCGGTCGCAATCCCATAGCGCTCGGCCGGCGAGCCGCCCACAACGCCAATGACCAATACACCCTGCTTGGTCTTGTAGTGCTCCGCCTGCCAGCCGGTCAGGTCCTCGACATAGACGCCCACATACGCCGGCGCACCGCCGGTTTCGGTCACGTTGCGGGCCAGCCGCAACACGGTGCCAATCGGCAACGCCAGCGACACCGCCGAGGTCGGCAATTCGAGCCGACGGGGCGAGTAAGAGGTTTTGCCCGTGCCCCCGGGCACATCGAGGTAGTATGATTCGGAAATCTTCGCTTTGATCAACCCGACGACCCGTCCGCGCGTGTCGACGATAGCGCCGCCGGAACTGCCGGGCGAGACGCCCACCGACAGCTGAATGGTGCCGTCGGGACGGAACCCATTCACTTCTCCCCAGGCCAGCCCGCCGGAGAATCCATAGGAGTTGCCGATCGCCGCTACAAATGAGCCCACATCAAGATCGGCGGCATCGCCAAAGGACGCCGGCTGGAGGCCGGCGGCGTCAATCTGCAACACGGCGATGTCGCCGCTGATGCCCAAAAGCGAGGCCGGGAAGATGCGTTCATCGAACGTTTCGACCCAGTGCTCGTCGGCGTTCTCCACCACCCGCGCACTGGTAAGAATGCGTCCAAGCGTGTCCATGATCACGCCGGAGCCGATCGACAACGCGCTCGGTCCGGGGTGCGACGGCGTTCCGGAGTTCTTGCAGGCCGAGCGGATGGTCACCACCGACGGCGCCGCCGCATCGACCAGGCCGCGCACCTCCGCCTCGAGCGCGACAAGCAGGCTGCCCGGACGCGGACTGGTCTGCGCGCCGACCGATGGGGCGACCGCCCAACCCGCGCAGAATACCGCCACGGCGAGCGCACACGCCTTATGGATCATCTGGGGCTTCGTCATCGACTTAATCTCACGCAAGGATCGATGGGCAGACCTCCGTCAACCGTTCGCACGGCCGCAGTCCCGTCTGTGGCCTCTGTCACTTGTACCCCTGAGCCGGTCCGGGGACGACCCCAATCCCGACAAAAAAACGGCCGTCCGGGGACGGCCGTCGAGAGAAAAAACCATTCAGCAAGGGGTCAATACATCTCCTTTTTCGTGACTTGATCGGTCGAGATGATCGGCAACACGTACCGGGTGGCCGAATCCGTCGAGCCGGCGGCATCGAGACGGTCGTATTCCATGATGTAATCGCGCGGCCACTCGCCGACCTGGCGGTAGCGGTCCTCCAGCACACGCGCTTCGGTCAGATCGACCGGGATCAGGCGGCCGGAGTCTTGAGGAGTTTCCCACGGGCGGTTTGCCAGACCATGGTCGCGGCTGACGGGATCGCCCACGCCGGAGGATTTGGCCATCGGAACCGAATGACCGGCCAGCAGATTCCAGGAAACCAATCCGCCAATGCCCAGCACCATCACCGTCGCGGCCGCCAGGGCGGGACGCATCAGGAACGACTCGGCGCGCACCCACCAGGGGGTGGGATGGGCCTGCTGCTCTTCGGCGCGACGGATCGCCGCTTTCAGACGCAGGTCGAAATCGGGACGCACGCTCCGCGCCTCGACCTTGGTGGTCAGCGCGCCGATCTCGCCGAAGTAAAACGCCTCGCGGCGGCACTCATCGCAGGACGCCAAGTGCGCCTCCAACCGGAGACGCTGGCGTTCCGAGAGGGTCCCGTCACAACGCGCGGACAGGTACCAACGAGCCTTGCGACAACGCACGGGATTGCTCCAGTTTGGGTTTGAGTTCATCCTTCAGGACCGCACGGGCGCGATTGACGCGCGACTTGACGGTTCCCAACGGCACGCCCAGAATCTGCGCGACTTCCTCATAGGGCAGTTGTTCGACATCGCGCAGCAGAAACGCTTCTTTGTACTTCGACGGCAGCTTGCCGATCGCGCCCTCGAGCATGTGCCCCAATGCCGAGGGGCCCATCTTCGGATCGGGCAACTCCAGCCCCTTCTCGGTCATATCCAGCAGGCTGAAAAATTTGAACTTGCGCCGCTTGCGCAGCTCGTTCTTGGCCAGGTTCAGCGCGATCGTGTAGATCCAGGTCGACAGACAGTACGAGAAATCGTAGTCCTGACGGTGGGTCCAGACGCGCAGGAACGTCTCCTGCACCAGATCTTCGGCCTCGTTCTGGTCGTTCAGCATCCGGTAGATGAGACTGACCAGACGCGTTTTGTACCGATCCACCAATTCCTCGAACGCCTCGTACTCGTCCTTCTGGACGCGTCGCATGAGCGCGTGGTCAATGGCTTTGGCGGTATCCAAGGTCTACCTCACTTGTTGAAGGACCATCGGCACTTCCTGTCGAAATAATACCAAGCAATGGCCGTTCCGTTCCCATCGATTATACGACGAAAATCGAGTAATCGCCCCCGGAAACCGCGGCCGCCAATACGTAAGCGATTGCTTTAAAACGAGTTGCATCGTGAACTTGGAGGACAACCGTACGGAACCCCCGCCAAATACGGCAAGTCCGGACGGCCCACCGGCGAAAGGTGCCGCACCGATTTCGGGCCCGCGGCACAAGAACGGGGCGCGGGGGGCTTGTGAGCCCGCCGGCTTCGCTGTATGCTCTGCCGCCGAATCATGACTGCCGCCACAGACATTCTCCGCCCCCGGAACGAACCGCTCAGCGCGCGTCTGGAGAACAACTGGCCGCGTTCCGGCATGCGGCACGACGGATCGTTGGGTGGTCGGTGTGTCGGGCACTTTGTCGCCCAGCAGGGACGTTGGAGTTTTCGCAATCCCGCCACCGACCGGATGGAATGCGGCACAGGCGATCCGCTGGCGGTCCTGCACGGGCGCTTTGCCGAACTATCCCGCAGAGGCGCGGCCGGGGTCATGTATGGGTACATCGCTTACGAGGCCGGCTATGAGTGGTTAAGTCTGCCGCGCCCGCAGCCGGCCATCGGCGACTGGCTTCAGGTGCCCGACATTCAGTTTCTGATCTTCAGTGGCAGCGAGCCACTGCCCGCGGGAAGACCCGGTCGGACCAGCATGATTCACCCCGCCGCGCAGCGACTGGTCAACCCGTTGACGGACCGGGCCACATATTGCCGTCATGTCGCAGAGATCCTCGAGCTGATCGCCGCTGGCGACATCTACCAGGCCAATTACACGCAGGGATTCGATCTGCATACCGGAAGCACGCCCCCGGAGAATTTCGCATCCATTCGCCGTCATGCGCCGGCGCCCTTCAACGCCCTGCTGGAGTTCCCCGGCCTGGCAATCATCGCTGCGTCCCCCGAGAGATTCTGGAAGAAGACCGGATGTCTGATCGAGACACGTCCGATCAAAGGGACCACGGCGCGTCGGTTCGACGCCCGCCTTGATCGTCAGGCGCGGCGGGCGCTGCTGTCCAGCGCCAAGGATCGGGCCGAACTTTTGATGATCACCGATCTGGAGCGCAACGACCTCGGACGGATCGCCGCGATCGGCAGTGTGCGCACCGAGATGCTGGCCCGGGTGCGCGGGACTCCCTCGGTGTGGCATCTGGAGTCGACCGTCACCGCCCAGTTGCCGCCGGAGACGACCTGGGTGGATGTCATGAAGGCGACCTTTCCCGGCGGCTCGATCACCGGCGCGCCGAAGCGCCGCGCGGTCGAGATACTCGGCGAGCGCGAATTGATCGCGCGCGGCGTCTACTGCGGCGCCTACGGCTGGGTGGACGCGCGCGGGGACGCGGATTTCGCCCTCGCGATCCGCACGGCGGTGCAGGTCGGCGACCGGATCCGTCTCTACGGCGGCGGAGGGATTGTCGCCGACTCCGACATCGACGCGGAGCACCAGGAATCGCTCATCAAGATCGCCCCGCTGGTGGCGGCGCTGGCGCCGCGTCGGATCACGCAGTCATCAGATATCGAGGTGGCCGGTCATGGCGGAACTCGCGCTCGTTAACGACCGAATGGTGCCCGCCGATCGGGCGATGATTTCCATCGATGACTGGGCCTTCCGCTATGGCTGGGGGCTTTTCGAGACGATCCGTGTCCATCAGGGTTGTCCGCTCTTTCTTGATCGGCATCTGGAACGCCTGTGTCGGACCGCGCCGCTACTGGATCTGGACGATGATCCGGCGACAGAGCAGGAGCGCTGGCGCCGTTCGGTGACCCGGGCGTTGAAACACGCGGCGGAGCGCGAGGCGGTGATCAACTGCTATTGGACGCGCGGCTCCGCGATGTCGTCGGTCGCCCCATCGCGCATTGTGCGCCTGCGCGCGCATCCCCACTATCCGCGCCGCGGGTTGCGGCTTTGGGTCGCTCCCTGGCGGCTGGAGCCGACCTTCCCCGGCGCCGGCGTCAAGACGCTGGCCTATTTTCCCTACATCTTCGCCGGAGCCACGGCGCGCCGCCACAACTTCGATGAAGCATTGGTCCTCAACACCGCCGGACGAATCGCCGATGGCGCGGCGTCATCGATCTTCCTCATCAGTGGCGGAGAAATCCTCACGCCGCGGCTCGATCAGGGGACGTTGGCCGGAATCACACGCGGATTGGTCATCGAGATCGCCCACACATTGGGAATTCGCTGCCGAGAGCGGGTCATCTCCTGGAAGTTGCTGTTGGACGCCGACGCTGTCTTTGTCGCATCGGCATTGCGCGGGGTTGTGGCTGTGCAGCGCATCGAGACACACTGGCGACAGCAGGGCACCCAGCCCAGTGTTTTCCGTCGGATCATCGCCGCCTACAGACGGCGCGTGTCCGACGAGATAACCGCTTGGCATCAAGGGCATTAGCGCGCTCGCTCCGGATTGTTGTTGACACCCTTTCCGGTGGGGGGAATCTTTTACTCGGCAGGGAGTTGTTATCCGAGGGGGGAGCAATATGCCAAAATATCGTTGGCCCCTTGTGGGGCTGGTGTGCGCGGTCGTGGTGTGTCTGGCCGCGCAGGACCTGTACGCGCAGAGTTCGCGGCGGACGCGACGTGATGCAGTGGAATCGTCTTGGACCGACGGCTTTCAGGCGCCGCGCCGTCTGATCGACTGCCCCACTGCGGGCACGTTGCGGCGCGGCTCGTTCGACACCGAATTGCGCGCCTTCCCCGAGGGGGGAATGCTGGGCATTCTGCAGATCGGTTTGACCAATGCCTGGACGGTGGGCATCGGATACGGGGGCACCGACATCATCGCGGCCAATTCGCCGCGGTGGAACCCGCATCTGCAGTTTACCACCAAGTTTCAGATTCTCGCCGAGACGATGAGCCTGCCGGGCATCGCGGTCGGGTACGAGGACATCGGATTCGGGCGCTGGATCGACACGCTGGATCGCTTTGAGACCAAGTCGCGCGGATTTTACGCCGTCGGCTCCAAGGGTTTTCAGGGAGCAGGGTTCACCTCGAGTCTGCACGCCGGGCTGAACTACTCGCGCGAGACCGACGACAACGACGAGGATCTCAATTTCTTCTTCGGGACCGACATCCGGTTTGAGAACAACCTCGGGCTGGTCGCCGAATACGACATGGCGCTCAACGACGACAAGAAACCGTTGGCGCAGGGCGACGGGTACGGATACCTGAACGCCGGAGTGCGCTGGGTAGTGCTCGACCGCATCCTGATGGAATTCAATTTGAAGGATCTGACCAGCAACCGCCGCCACACATCGACCATTGGCCGCGAATTGCGGCTGATCTACGTGGAATCGTTTTAGCCGTTTCTGACCTCGGGTTCTTCCCTAACGACCGGGCCATGTGCCCGGTCGTGCTTTTTGTGCCCCGACCCGCATCGTGATTGCGGACAATAGGATGGCAGGAATCGCGTCGGGAGCGTCTTATTGACGCTGTCGCGGGGAGATTCCCGCGTTATCATGTGTAGGAATGAGTGGAACTTCGGACCGGCAGAGCGGTTTGTCAGAGAGCAGGCGTAGAACATGAGCAACCAGATGACCACATACTCGCGTTGGCGCGTCCGCTGGGCGCCGCTGGCCGCGGTGGCCGCGGCCTTCCTGATCGTCGGCTGTTACACCATTCTGAAACATCCCGTGACATCGGAAGAGGGTCCGCAGGGCCAGCTTGACAGCGTGCACCCCCAGGAGTACTACCGGCAGAATTGCATCGAGTGCCACTCCGACTACGCCGAGTTCCCCTACGGCTACTTCTATGGGGATTACCCCGACTACTACTTCGAGTACCCGCGCTGGGGGTACTACTACGCGTATCCCTGGTGGTGGGACCGTCATTGGTATGACGCCGGCGACGGCGAGGGCGAGATTGTCACCGAAGGCGAAAAGGCCCAGCGCCGCGGCAGCCTCATTCCCCCGTATGTGACCGGCGCGCCGGCGATCAACACCGGCGGCATGGGCGGCGGCGGCGGCTACTCGGTGCCGGGCGGCGCGGGCGGAGGCAAGGGACATAATGGTGGGTCAACGGGGGCGGGCGGCACGCAGACCGAGAAGACTCGCGTGAGGATGTCCGGATCTACCGATTCCACAGCCACTTCAACCGAGAGCAAAGATACTGTAAAAGCCGGGAAGGCAAAGCGTGGGGGCAGCAAGAAGCCCTAACGAGGTCATCCAGAGAAATAGGACGGTAAACGGTATGAGAACGGTGTTACTGACTGTCGGCGTAATGATAATGTTGGGCACTGCAATGCCCTCCACCTCCATCGGGCAAGTCATTAGCGACCAGCCCCTCCAACAGGAGATTATGTGGTCTGACTTCTTTGGGTCAGATGCCCGGTCCATGGGAATGGGAAACACAGGACTTGCGTTGGGGCACGATGGCTCTGCGCTCATCTACAATCCAGCAAACCTCGCAAGCATAAAGCGAGTTGAATTGAGAGCCGGTCTTTCGCACCTGAGGCTTGGGAATGAGACTTGGCTATCGGCTGTGAACGGCGAGGAGTACACCGAAGATCGAGATATTTCCAAGACGAGATTGAATGCTTTGTCTGTTGCAGTACCTGTGCCGACGTACAGGGGGTCTTTGGTTTTTGCATTCGGACTTCACCGGGTCAACTCCTTCGATCGTACGTTCGGAGTTCAAGTCGACACCATTGGAGGAGAGGATACCGCGTTCCGCGGCAGAGAAATCGAAACTGGCGGAATGTGGAAGTGGTCGGCGGGAGGTGCAGTCGACATATCTCCGAGAGTTTCACTTGGCGCTTCGCTACACCTTCTGACTGGTAAGGACGAGTACAACTGGGAGAGTAGAGACGCGAACGATCCGGTCGTCATAGTAAGTGAAAACCAGAGCATTGACATCGAGTACATAGGAATTAGCGCGACAGGGGGCATTTCGTTTAATCTCTCTCCCGCGATTTCAGCTGGCCTTACTGTCGAGACACCAACTCTGCTTGACGCCGAGGAGAATAGTCTAGATGAGATCGAGCTCGATACTCTTAGTTCCAATTTCATCTGGTACGATGTCACGAGGTACTATCAAGCGTACACGTTCACAAAGCCGTTCGTATTTGGATTCGGTTTTGCGGGTTCATTTGGGAGCGCAAACCTCGCAGCAGACATGCGGTACACAGACTGGACTCAAACAGATGTCAGCTTTGATAATCCGACAGGCGATCCCGAAGTGGACGCAGACGAAAACGCGGCATTGAGTTTCATACAGGATGAACTCACCGACGTGCTGAGCATCCAACTCGGCGCCGAGTACCTCTTCCCTGAAAACGGCCTGACGCTGCGCGCCGGCTACTTCCGCGATCCGCTGCCGGTGGACGAAAAGTACATCGAAAAACAGCGGCAGTATTTCACCGCCGGTGTCGGATTCCTCATCGACCGGGTGATGACGCTCGATCTTGCCTATGTCCACGGCGGCTACGAACTGCGCAACGACGATCCCGGCACCTACAACACCGAATACAAGACGCGCCGGGTGTTCGCGACGTTCGGCTACCGTATCTGAGGTGGATTGTCAGACGCAGTTGAGGGCGGGTCGGTGACTCGCCCTCTTTCATTTCGGGGGAGCAAGGGGCTGAGAGCCCCTTGTTACGCCCGCGGAGGGAGACTACAGTCCCAGCACATCCCACTTGGCCAGGACCATCTGGCAATAGTCGCGGACCTTCTTGATGGCGCCTTCGCGGTAGCGGCGCGCCTTTTCCATGTCGAAGACCGGCGCGCCCTGGCCCTTCTTGTAGGTGATGACCGGGCCGGGGATGGGGTAGGCGGTCACGCCGTTTTCAAACGTGAAGGTCATCTCATCCTTGTACCAGTCGGCGTGGATGGTGTCGGGACGGATCGCCATGGTGTAGGCGTTTTCGTCGGTCCCCGCGTGTCCGCCGGTCTGCCCGAAGACCTCCTCGCACACGGAGTAGGCCAAAAACCACCAGTCGACCACGAGGATCTTGACGCCGGTGGCCGCGTGCGCCTCCCACGCGGCGTTCTTCAGCGTGTTCGTGTTGCCGCCATGGCCATTGATCACCACGATGGTGTCCATCCCCCAGGAGGCGATCGCGCGGAAGACTTGGGCGCAATAGTCGCTGAGGGTGCGTTCCTCCACGGCGATGGCGCCGGGATAGCCGGCCAGTCCGCGCACCTGGCCGTAGTGGATGGGCGGACAGACCAGCGCCTTGAGATCATCGGCGATCTGGGCGACCAGATCGATGGGGATCATGTTGTCGGTGCCCAGCGGGCCAACGCCGTGCGCTTCGACCGTGCCGATCGGAATGATCGCGGTACGAAACTCGGCGGGGACGCGTTCGCGGAACTCGGCCCAGTTGAGGTCTTCCCAGTAGGTCGGCATGATGGCGCAGGGGCGTTGCCCCTTCCTCCCGTGTCAGCGGCCGGATTTCTTGCGGTGGTTGGCGGCGGCCTTGCGCTCCGGTTCGTTCATGAACTCGGAGATGACCGCTTCGGTGCACAGGCCGATTTCCTCGTCGCCGGTGAATCGCGCATGGTTGATCTCGCGCACGATGAACTCGAGGTCTTCCTGATGGCTGATGTCGTAGCAGAGATCGATCTCCTGCCACGCGAGCCCGGCGGCGGCCAGCGCTTCGGTCGAATCCTTGTATGACGTGTCGCTGCCGACCGAGACCAGCGGCGCCGCCTCGGGGCAATCAGAACGCAGACCCACAAGGTAACAGCCGCCCTCGATGGTCGGTCCGAGGATGATCGGATGCTCGGCGAGGTATTTGAGCGCGTCGGCGATCTGCTCGGTGCGGATGGTCGGCAGGTAGCCGCTCATCAGCAGGATGTGTTTGTAACCGGCCTTGATCGCGGCGCGCAGATTGTCGGCCGTGCGCGCGGCGATCGGCGCAACCCCCTGCCCGATCATCTCGCAGCGCTCCGCGAGCGTCTGGAAGGCGCGCCGCTCGCCGTAGCGCCGCGCGAGACTGGCGACCGCCTCCTTTCCCCAGACGCTGCGCGCGGGCGGAGCCACTGCCACCTTGATGTCGGCGTTCTCCACCTGCGCCGCCTGATGCAACGTGTCTTCGAAGAGGGCTCGCTTGAGCCGCAGCATGTGGATGTCATCATAGACACGCAACACCGGCAGCGGCTCGGACTTGCCGACGGGATTGCGGAGCTGGAGGATGATGACGTTGCGCGATGGCATCGGGCGCCTCGTGCCGAGTATATACCGGCGCGGAAGCGCAAATCAAGCGGCTTGCCGGGAATCGCTCAGGCGCGATACAGCCGGTGCTCGGCGATGTAACGCGCCACCGCCGCCGGCACCAGATCGTCGATCGCCTCGCCGCGACGGACACGCTGTCTGATGTCGGTCGAGGAAACATTCATCGGCGCCATCGTCAGTTGCCGCGCGGCCACGCGAGGCGCCACCGCCGGCCGTCCGGGACGCTCGATGACCGCCAGTTCGGCCATGGTGAGAATCTCTTCGTAGTCTTTCCAACGATGAAAGTCGGCGAGGGCATCGGCGCCGACCACGAGGTGAAATGCCGCGTCGGGGAATTCAGCGCGCAGCGCGCGCAGGGTGTCGATGGTGTACGACACGCCGCCGCGCCGTCCTTCGAGATCCGACACGCGCCAGCCGGGTTGTCCGGCAATGGCGGCCTGGATCATCGCGACGCGGTCGGCGAAGGAGGCCTGCGGCCCGCGCGGCTTGAACGGCGACTGCGCCGTGGGCACAAACAGCACGACGTCGGCCGCCAACTGCGCCTGCGCGGTCTCGGCCATGTGCCAATGCCCGTTGTGGAAGGGATCGAAACTGCCGCCCAGAATGACGAAGGTCTGCGTCATCGCGACCGAATCGCGCCGGCGGTCATTCCGGCACGCGCGCGGTGTCGCGCGATTGCGCCAGATCCGCGATGCGCTTCTTCGCCTTCGCGGCGTTTTCCGCATCGGGATACAGGTAGAGCAACTTCTCGTAATACTCCAGCGCCCGGTCGGTCGAGTCCTGCTTGCGGTAGCCCTCGGCCATCTGGAAGAGACAGTCGGGCACATAGGGCGAATCGGTGTAGTTGTCGATCACCTGCTGACAATAGATCCGCGCCGCCTGGTAACGGCCGAGACGGTGGTAGAGCGTCGCGGTGCGGAAGTCGCGCTTGGAGAGCCGTCCGGAGGCCTCGCGCAGCAGTGAATCGGCGGTGGCGATATGGGGCGAGAGCGGATGACGGTCCTTGTACAGACGGATCTCGGTGATCGCCTCCAGCGTCTTCTCCTGATCCAGCCCGGCGTTTTTGGGGGCGATATTCAGCAGCGCGCGGCAACGCAACAGGTCGCCGTCGTCGACCAGCGGGCTGTTGGGATAACGCGCGCGCAGCCGGCGGAACTCATCGGCGGCAATGATGTAGTCCTTGGTGTTGTAACTGCACATGGCCAGCAGGAACTGCGCCGAATCGACAATCGCCGCGCCCGGGTAACTGTAGATCAGTGACTCGAAGGCGACTTTTGCCTTCATCCAGTCGCCTTTCTCGTAGTGCGCCTTGGCGCGGGAGAACATGTCGGCGGCCGATTCGGTGCTCACCGACGGCGGCGCGCTGCCCCCGCAGGAGCCGATCACCAACGCGGCCAGGCACACGCCCAGCGTTAACAACCAGGGCGAACACGGATTGATCGGTCGGCGGTCAGGCATAGTCCCTCGTGGGCGCGGGCATTAACGCACATGCGACGGAGCGAGTCAATCGCGATCCCTCAGCGCAGCGCCAGCACAAGCACCCCGATCACCGCGGCCGCGCCGCCGGCCACCAATGGCCACTGGGCCTTCTCCCAGCCCGTCGAGGGCGCGCGCGGCGCATACTCGGCATCGGCCAGACGTTTCAAGTCGCGCTTGGCCACCCAGTCGGTGTAGCTTGTGTCGACACGCCCCGACCAGACCTCGGTCGAATCCGACAGATCGTGCACCCGCAGTTCGGCGCCGGCCTGGAGCGTGCGCTTGACCCAGATCCGTCCAAGGAAACTGCGGCGGTGCGGTTCGGTGAGCGAGAGCTGCCGCGGAGCCACGGTGTAGTGCAAAAGCCAGAGATCGGCGCTGTCAACGGCGGCGCCGTTGTCGCGAATGAGCAGTCCGCGCCGGGACAGGGTCGCGGCCAGCGCCTGCCCAAAAACGCCGGCGCTGTCGCCCGCGGTGTCGGGCACAATCGTCAGCGGGCGCGAGCGGTACGGGGTGAATTCGGCCACCGCCCGACGCGCCAAGTCGCGCAGACTGCTGTCGACAAACGCGCGGTGGGTCGGCGGCAACGTGTCGGCCACCGACAGCGTGTCGGCCGACACGGTCACGGCGCCGGCCGCAAGCCAGCACATGAATACGAGACTGCGAATGGCGATTGGTGGAGGCGGGCTAATCCGGTTTCGAGGACCCATAGCGGCGCTGCAGCCGGTCATAGGTGGACAACACGCGCTGGGCGAAGCCGCGCGGCAGGGGCTGTCCGGTCTCCATCATTTCGAGCACCGCCCCCTCTCCCCAATTGTATGCAATCAGTGCCTGTTCGACACTGCCAAACTTGGAAATCAGCTCGGAGAGGTAGGTGGTGGCCAGCCGCAGATTGTAGACCGGATCAAACAGACGTTTCTCGCCGGGCCAGCCCCAGCCGCGCGAGTCGGCAATGAAGCGCGCCGTCGACGGCATCACCTGCATCAGGCCCAATGCCCCCACCGGTGAGACCGCCGCGGGCGAAAAACCAGACTCGACGCGGATGAGCGCCAACACCAGGAGCGGATCGAGGCCATGGCGCTCGCTGTAATGGTAGACGTTGTGCGCCAGGTGCACTTCCTCGTCGGGGCTGAGATTGCTCTGCATATCCTCGACCGCTTCAAGAATCCGCAGCCGCTGCTGCAACGAGACGATCTGCTCGCGCTGCTGCATCATCTCATCCTGCTGGGTCTTCACCAGGTGCGCCAACTGTTGATTCTGGCGCAACAGGTGGATGAATCCCACCAGCGACAAAAGCCAGGCAAACAGCATGGTCATCGCCAGGGGACGTCCCACCAGAATGCCGCGCTTGCTGGTAATCGGGCTGTGTGTCTTCATGGCGTTTTCTCCAGAACCAGGGGCGCCGGTTTCTCCGCGCTGACCGCGTGCAGATCGACGCCGTCGGCCCGGCGGATCAACACCGGGTGGAATCCGGGGGTGATCCGGTCGGTGGCCGGCAGGATCACGCGGCCGTCGATGTCGGGCGCATCGAATGGGCCGCGCCCCTCCCAGGAACCATCGTCGAGCCGCCGTTCGATCAGACAGCGAATACGGCTGCCGATGCGGTCGACCGATTGCGCGGATGACCAGCGATCATAGGCGTCATTTAGTCGTTCCAGACGTTCGCGCGCGACGGCGGCGCGGACCCGACCGCGGAATCGCGCCGCGGGCGTGCCCTCTTCCGCCGAGTAAGTGAAGCCGCCCATGCGCTCGAAGGCGTTGTCGGCCGCAAAAGCCAGCAGTTCTTCGAAATCGGAGGTCGTCTCGCCGGGATGCCCGATGATGAAGGTGGTGCGCAGGGTGATGCCCGGCCGGACGCGACGCAGCGCATCGATCTTCGCCTGGGTCTCTTGTCGCGTCGTGTGACGGTTCATGATGCGCAGCATCCGGTCGGAGATGTGCTGCAGCGGCATGTCCAGATACGGCACAACCTTCTCGCAGGCGCCGATCGCGGCGATGTGCTCCTCGCGCAGGAAGGCGGGGTGCGCGTACATCACCCGGATCCAGAAATCCCCGGGGATGTCGTTGAGACGCTCCAAGAGCGTGTCCAGTCCCGGATGATCGGGAAGATCCAACCCCCACGACGTCGTGTCCTGCGAGACCAGGATGATCTCACGGCTGCCATGTTCGACCAGCGCGCTGACCTCGGCGACAATGGCCTCCGGTGAGCGCGACCGGAGCCGTCCGCGGATGAGCGGAATGGCACAGAAGCGGCAGGCGTTGTCGCAGCCGTCGCCGACCTTCACGTAGGCCGACAGCGGCGCGGGGTGACGGGCATCAAAGGTCCAGTGAGTGGTGTGCTCGCGGTAGACCGCATCGGGCTTTTCCACCCAGCAGGCGGGGGCGCCGTTGGCGCGCGGGGCGCGCAACGCCTGTTCAACCAGCTCCGGCCGGTTGAAGCCGACGATCGCATCGAGACCTTCGATCTGCCCGGCCAATTGCTGCGGATAACGCTGGGCCAGGCAGCCGGTGACGATCAGTCGGCGCGGGCCGCCGTTTTTGCGCTCGACCGCCTCGAAGATCGCGTCAAGCGACTCGACTTTGGTCTGCTCGATAAAGCCGCAGGTATTGACGATCTCGGCATCGGCATGCGCCGGGTCGTCGACCACTTCCCAACCGGCCGCTTCAAGATGACGGACCAGCGCCGAGCCATCGGCTTCATTCTTCGGGCAACCGAGCGTGCGCAAATAGACCTTCCCCCGCGGGCCGGATGGCGTCGCGGTGGACGTGATGTCATGGCGCGGTAGCGGCTTCAGGTCAGTTAGCCTCATCATGGGCCTGGCCGCTTTTGACTGCGGGCAGGACGATGCGTTCGACATTCCTGGGATAGACGAAGACAAAGCGATCGGCTCCGCCGGTCTTCTCGGACTCGAACTTGGAGAAAGTCAGGCGAGAGCTCTCCTCATTGTAGTCGACGTACTCGGCGATCTGGACCCGGTGTGTGGCCGGGTCGATCCAAAGCGCCAGACGCTGGATCGGGGCGGTCTCGGTCTTGGCGGTCAGACGCACCCGCAGCCAGGGGTTGCCGTCGACGGTGTCCACGGCACAGTCGGTCGGCAGGAAGTCATGACGCAGCGACCCAAAGAAACCGGCCGGGCCGAACTCGAGCGAATCCAGTCCACCCACCCGCAACGTGACTTGGCCGCTTTCAGGGGTGTAGGTCCAAAGCGTGTCATCCCCGCGCACGATCACCTGCTTGCCGGCCTCGATCCGATATCGTTTCGGCGGACCCAGCCACAGGGTACCTTCCTCGGCGGGACGCTCCCCGAAGACCAGCGACCGGGATTCCTTGCGGTACTTCACCTTGGTGACCTGGTCCTGCGGCAGACTGGACTCGAACAGGTTCAGGACCGAATCGGCTGGACAGGAAATGGCCGAATCCGGCGACCCGGACAGGACCAGACAGGCCGCCACCCCGGCCAGAATCGGGCGGACATAGATTAACATATGGTTCAGACGTAGCTTCATCATGACATTGGATACCCGCAAAGGTAGGTTGCTCGGATTGGACGAATATAATACACCTAAGCCCAATTTGGGTCCCGGAAAAGCGCCCCGGAACCCACCTTGACGACTAACTCGTTGAATTACAATGGATTAATTTTGAGATTTGGCGAAGCGGTCCTCATAATCCTGCATCGACCAGAGGACCTCGCGGGCCTTGCTGCCGTCATAGGCCCCGACAATGCCCGATTCCTCGAGTTTGTCGATCAGCCGGGCGGCCCGTTGGTAGCCAATTCCCAGCCGACGCTGGAGCAGAGAAACAGAACCTTGCTTGTGGCGGATAACGACCTCGGCGGCCTCCTGGAACAGCTTGTCGCTGGAGCCATCCGGATCGCTCTCGTCCCCTTCCGAATCGCCGCCGGCGTCGACTTCGACCGTGCCGGAGAAAGTCGGAAGGGCTTCGGGAGACACATTCTGGGCGCGGAGGAACTCAACGATGGCCGAAGTCTCGGAGTTGGAGATGTAGGCGCCATGGACACGGACCGGCTCGGCCACTCCCGGCGAGAGGTAGAGCATGTCGCCCCGTCCCAGCAGTTTGTCGGCGCCGTTGACGTCGAGGATGGTGCGCGAGTCGATCTTGCTCGCAACCTGGAAGGCGATCCGGCATGAGAAGTTGGCCTTAATCAGGCCGGTGATAACGTCGACCGAAGGACGCTGAGTCGCCAGGATCAGGTGGATGCCGACCGCGCGCGCCATCTGCGCCAGGCGCGTGATCAGCAGTTCGATCCGTGCGGCCGACTGACTCATCATCAGGTCGGCCAGTTCATCGACGACGATGACGATGTACGGCAGCTTCTGGCCGGCGGGCGCCTTCTTATTGTAATCGTTGATGTTCCGTACTCCCATACCCGCCAACGTCTTATAGCGCTCATCCATCTCGCGGGCCGCATCGGCCAAGAGCCGCTCCGCTCCGCGCGGGTGGGTCACCACCGGACGTTCCATGTGCGGGATGCCGGCATAGACCGACAGCTCCAGCCGTTTGGGATCGACAAACAGCAGCCGAACATCGTTGGGGTGATGGCGGAAAAGCAGCGAGGTGATGATGACATTGATGCAAACGCTCTTCCCGGATCCGGTGGCGCCGGCAATCAGCAGGTGAGGCATCGCCGCCAAATCGGCAACAAACGGCTGTCCATCAATGGTCTGCCCCAATGCCAGCGGCAGGAGGGCATCGGAGTTGGCGAAATCTTCGCTGCCCAGAATCTCGGACAACGGCACCACTTCCGGGTCGCGATTCGGCACCTCGACACCGACGGCCGCTTTGCCGGGGACCGGTGCGACGATGCGTACGCGAGACGCCGACAGGGCCAGCGCCAAGTCATCGGCCAATCCCACAACCTGATTGACCTTTACGCCGGGCGCCGGTCGGAACTCATACCGCGTGATGACCGGACCGGGATAGGTTTCGATCGGGCCGTCAATCCCGACATCAAAGGTCGCCAGCGCCTTGGCGAGCAACTCGGCGCCGTTGGATTGGCCATCATGGCGGCGACGTCTGGCCGGCGGTTCCTCGAGCAAGTCCAGAGTCGGAAACTGGTAGTCGGTCCCCTCCGCCTGACGGACCATCTTCATCACCCGCCGGGGACGGGGAGTGGCGGTCTCATCGACATGGGCGGTACGGTCGGCAACGATCGCTTCGGCCTGCTCCACTGGCGATGGCGCGCCGGCCGGTTTGTCCGGCTCATAGGCCGCCCAATCGGGCAGCGCGATATCGGAGGCGGCTTCGGCAGGCGTGGATTTGCCACGCTTTACGGAAGTGCGCTGCTCAACCAGTTCGGCTTCGGCCTGCTTGCGCTCCGAGCGTGCTTGACGCCACCCGCGGTACTTGCCGGCAATGGCGGTGGCCAGCGCGGTGAACCGGCGCGACAGGATCGACGGCTGCTTCTCCTTTCCGGAAGTGGCGGGTTCGGCTTTGCGCGCGGTCCGTGCCGTCTTCTTAGCCGGACGGGCCACTTTGATCTTGTCCCAGGGCAGAATGAGCAGGATCGAACCCAGAAGCGCCGAGCCGAGGATCAACCCGCCGCCGACCACACCCAGCAAATTGGCGGTGCCGCCGGCGCAGATTCGTCCCAGCCAGCCGGAGAGGGTACGTCCGCCTTCGACCCAGGCATCCTGACGTCCCGCCGCCGGAAGGTCGACGATGACCCCCAGCACAAAGACCCAAGCCAGCACCCCGGCCGAATAGAGCACCGGGGCCATCGGCCGCGCCGAGAGAAAACGCTGCAGCCCGACAGCGCCAACCAGCAGGATGAGCAGGTAAGCGGAAAAGCCGAACCACTCGTAGAGGCCATAGGCGATCAACGCGCCGACGGTCCCGGCGAGGTTGTACGGATGGTAGCCATCCACCCACTCCTCATCGGAGCCGGCGCGTATCCAAGTGTCGTCCTCCGGCTGATGCGTAAACAGCGACAGCCAGACAAACAGGCACAATACGATCAGCAGAAATCCAAGGATTTCATTCCTGCGCTGATAATTCAGCGCGGCGAACAGCCGCATGGCGGGCGTCCCTTTCCCCAAGACCGACAGGTTTGACTGCCGGTCCTCCCCTGAAACCAGCGATTAAGCAACCCCTGTCGGGGGAATCTGTCAATGGGAAAAGCGGCTCAGAAGCGGCGGCCGAAAGCGCCGAGCACGCCGCTCTCCGAGCGCTCCAGTTGGATGTCGGGCAGCGACTTGACGTTGATGCGGAAGTAGTAGCCGGCGCCGGAGCCGCTCGGCACCCACAGAAATCGCATCTCCCAGCAGTGCAGATCGCGCGTCAGTTCGAACCGCTGATCGGTGACCGCGTGACGCGCCCAGTTGTAGGTCTGCTGGTAATTCACCGTCCAGTTCCTGGTCGGCTGGATATCGACCCGCCACCCGGTCCAGTGGTCCTTGAACACCGAATTGAGACTGCGCGACTCGGAGTAGCGGTAGGACAACGAGACATTGAACGGGATCTTCTCGACCGCGGCGGTCGTGTCCTGGCGGTCAAACTGTTCGCCGATGGCGGTCACGCTGGTAAACGGCGAGACCCCGCCGCGCAGACTGGTGCCCGCCGAGACGCCGAAACTGGTGAGCGTGGGATTGGTCCACTGCAGATCGAGAGTCTGCTGGTTGTACAGGTCCCAGACCGCGTCGACCGCCAGGTCCAGTTTGTTGATGTTGGTGCGGGCGTTGCCGGAGAAACTGCTCCATTTGCGCGCGTCGGCCTCGATATTGTAGCTGGCGCCGAGGCCGAAGTTGAGCAGGGTAATCTTCTTTTCGGCCTCTCCCTCATGCAGTTTCGCGTCCAGCGTGTTGGACACCGACAGACTGACCAACTGCGCGCGCCGGCTGGAGCCGCCGCCGTTGCCGGTGAAGGCGCGATACTCATCGCTGCGCGTGATGGCGGGCGTGAAGGAGTAACTGACCCGCGGGCTCATGGTGTGGCGGATGGCGTTAAGTCCCCACAGCCGCGGGTTGAGAAACCCATAGAGATTGGTGCCGGCCGAGATCCCGGCCGAGCCGGACAGTCGCCGCGCGCCGGTTTCGGTCGCTACGCCGGACTCATGCGCCAGCGGCGTGTCGAAGATGTAGTACCAGGTCTCCTGCAACGACGCGTTGGGGGAGACGCTGATGTAGCGCAGCAGCTTCTGCGGGAAGCTGAATGACGCGGAATGATCGGCCACCGCGTAGCGCTTCTCGTTGGTGGCTCCGGTGGTGTCGCCCGATTTGAGCGTGCGCGTGGTGTAGTGCGACAGGCGCGAGGAGTAGCTGACATACCCGTTGTGGTACCAGCGCGCATCCTGGCCCGAATCGGGAGCCAACAGCCGCCGCTGAAACATCTGGAAGTCCAGTTGCGGCAGACGGCGGGTCAGCGACTCGGTGTCGAGGTTTTCGGTGTTCTCGATGTAGGCGGTCAGCGACGCGCCTTTCCAGCGCTTGTTGAAGTTCAACTGCGATCGCAGGGTGCGCTGACGGCGGTCGGTCGGATCGAAACTGTAGTTCTGGTAGAACGACGCATCGGAGACAAAGTCCATGCTGCCGGACAGCGACGCCGACGGCGACAACGTCTGCTGATGCGAGCCGCGCAGACTCCAGCGGGTGGACTTGCTGGTGCCGACGGTCGTCGCCTGCGATTGCCGCGTGTAGGAACCCGACACGGTGCCGCTGAAGCGGTACCGCCAGGCATAGTTGAGCGTGCCGCGCAAAAGCACGCCCGAATCCTCGTTGTAGTCGAGCGCCCCCTCCACGTCCCAATAGTCCGACGCGGCCCAGTAGTAGCCGGCGTTGCCGATGAATCGTTCCCCCTGCTGGAAATTGCCAAATCGCAGCGGGAGGAAGCCGGAATGGCGGCCGCGACGGATCGGGAAGATGTAGTAGGGCAGCATCGCCACTGGCAGCTCGCCGATCTTTAGTTTCACCGGACGGGCGATCACCTTGTCGTTGCGGATGATCTCCATGTCGCGGCTTTCGAAGCGGAAGTGCGGCCGCTCCAGTTCGCAGGTGGTATAGATGCCATCGGTGACGAAATAGATGCTGTCGGTGTACTTGCGAAAATCGCCGCCCCGGTAGTAGGCGCCTTCGAACTCGGTCTTGGACTGGCGGATGCGGCCGCGCCGCGAGTCGATATTGTAAGTCAGCACGTCGCCGTTGATCGTCTGCTGCCCGTCGGTCAGCACCGGACGCTGCCGCCAGGCGGCCGTGTCGGACTCGCGGATGCCCCGCGCCAGCAGGTTGCGCCGGTTGGTCCAATAGGAGATGCGCCCGGCGTCCAGCACGATCGAACCGTACTTCAACTGCCCGTCGGCTTCCAGGTCGACACGGCTGGAATCGGGGACGAAGACAATCGTGGCGGCCTTGTAGTTGACGGTGTCGGAAGCGCCTTCGGCCTTCGGCGCCAGGTACTGTCCCTGCGCTCCGCCGGAGATGACGACGGTGGCGATCTGCCCCTGTTCGAAGTACAGCCAGAGCGAGTCGCCGGAGGCATGGTTGCTGCCCTCGGTGCTGTCCGCGGGCTGGTAATCGGTGTAGGCCTGCCCGACCACCCGGATGGCGCGCAGGGTGTCGTCTTCGACGAAGAAGTCGGCGGCACGGCCGCGGATGAGATTGGTGCCGCCGCCGCCCAGTGAGGTGTCGCGGTAGGTGCCCGACGCGTTGCCGATGGCGCGCACCTGACGCACCCCGCGTCCGGAAAACTCCATCACCAGCGTGTCGCCCTTGATCGTGCCGCCGATGCCGCGGGCCGAGGGCGCGCCCGACATCACGGCGCGATTGGAATCGGGATAGATGGTGCCGGCTTGGCCGGTGGCGATCCAGTCGCCCTTGACCACCCGCACATGACCGAGGCCATCGCCGCGTCCGGCGGGACGATTGTAGATGATCGTGTCGGCGGTGACCCGGGTCTGCGCAAGCGAGTCGAGGAGAAAATCCCAGATGACCACCGGCAACGAATCGGCCACCGCCAGATCGCCGGCCCGGTCGTAGCGGGCCCGTTGCGACCAGAGCAGGAAACTCTGCGTGGTATCCTCCAGATGAACGTCGCCCAGCGCCAGCACTGTGCGGCCGGCGCGTTCATAGGTCATGCTCTGCGCTTCCACCCAGCGTTGCGGTTGCTGCACCAGCACGCGGCCATCCAGCTGGATGATGCCCGCCTCCTGCTTCCAGATGGCGCGGTCACCGCGCAGGCGGGTCTCCCCTTGCGAGAAGCGCACATCGCCGAACAACCGGTACTCGGTCTGGTCGCCGGCGCGATAGACTTCGGTCGAGTCGGCGTGCTCGAGGATGAGCGGTTCGCGCCCCTCCTGCGCCGCCGCCGGCAAGAACCGGAGCGCGACCAGAGCCGCGAGAATCAGGCCGC
Source organism: bacterium (assembly GCA_035559435.1). Classification (NCBI taxonomy): domain Bacteria; species bacterium. The sequence continues at coordinate 69,685 of DATMBC010000103.1, read as the reverse complement.
GATGTCGCGAGGATGTCTGGATCGTGGCCATTGTGCCCCCCGGCTTCCCATTCAGATGGCCGCCAAGGCCTGCGACAAATCGGCTTTGAGATCAAAAGCGGCTTCGAGCCCGACCGACAGACGCACGGTTCCGTCCGTCACACCGACGCGCGCGCGTTCGGCCAGGGTGGCATGGACATGCGAGGTCAGAATCGGCATCGAGACCAGTGACTCCGGCCCGCCGAGCGAAGCGGCATGCACGATCAGCCGCAGATGGTCAAGAAATCGCGCCGCCGCCGCATAGCCGCCCTCAATATCCAGCGCGATCACCGCCCCGTAGGCGCGCATCTGACGCGTCGCCGCCGCATGGCCGGGGTGCTCCGGCAGACCGGGATAATGCACCCGCGCGATGCGTTTCTGTCCAACGGCCCAGCGGGCCAATTCCGATGCGGTGGCCGACTGTCTCTCAACCCGCAACGCCAGCGTCATCAAACCACGATTGACCAGAAAGGCGGCATGCGGATCCATCACCCCGCCAAGCGACTTGCGCGCCTCATAGACACGCGCGGCATCGGCCGATGGACCGGCCACCAGCGCGCCGCCGATCAAGTCGGTGTGCCCGCCCAGGTACTTGGTGGCCGAATGCATCACCCAATCGATGCCCCAGGTGAGCGGCTTTTGCAGGATCGGCGTGGCAAACGTGTTGTCGATGGCCGAGAGGACAGCGTGCTTCTGGCACAGCCGCGCGATGGCCGGTCCATCGAGCACGCGCACGGTGGGATTATTGGGTGTCTCAAACCAGCAGGCACGCGCGCCGGCCAGCGTCCGGTCGAGCGCGTCGAGATCATGGAAGTCGACCTTCTCGACCCGCACTCCCTGCGCCGCCAGATAGGAGTCGAAAAAGTGCGCGGTGCCGCCATAGAGTTCGGTGGAGGCGACCAGGCGGTCGCCGGGGCGAAGAAACGCGTAGCACCAGGTCGCGGTTGCGGCGGTGCCGGAGGCAAAGAGGAAGGCGCGGGCGCCGCGCTCGAGGGCGGCCAGCTTGTCCTCCACCTCGTCGATGGTCGGGTTTTCGTAGCGGGTGTAGATATAGCGCTTCACTTCCCCGCGCGCCAGCGCCGCCGCCTCGGCGGTGTTGGCGAAACGGTACGTGGAGGACAGATGGATGGGCAGCGCCAGCGCGCCATGGTCATGGGCGCGGGCCCCGTGCGCGCAGATGGTGGCATCCGACAATTCGCGTGATGGTTCCTGGCTCACCGGTCGTTCCTCCCCGCTTCGAGCAGCGCCGCGACATGCGCCGACACCGCGTCGGCCAACGCCCGCAGATTGTACCCGCCCTCGAGCACCGAGACGATCCGTCCGCCGCAATGTGTCTGCGCAAACGCGCACACCCGCCGTGTCGCCTCGGTGAATCCGTCGGTTGTGACCCTCAGGTTGGCCAGCGGATCGTCGGCATGGGCGTCGAAGCCGGCGGAAATCAGGATCAGGTCGGGATGGATCAGTCGCCCGGCTTCATCAAGAATCTCCCGCACCGCGTCCAGGAAGGCGTCATCGCCCGATCCGATCCCGAGCGGCTTGTTGATCGTGTATCCCTTGCCCGGGCCGCGCCCGATCTCGTGCGCCGCGCCGGTGCCGGGGTAGAACGGATACTGATGGATCGAGGCATAGACGACATCGGGGCGTTCATAGAAGATCGACTGGGTGCCGTTGCCGTGGTGCACATCCCAGTCCAGAATGAGCACACGCGCCTCCGGGTCGGCGGCGACCACATCGGCGGCGGCGATCGCCACATTGTTCAGAAAACAGAATCCCATGGCCCGGTCGGCGGGGGCGTGGTGGCCCGGCGGGCGCACCGCGCAGAAGGCGTTGGCCAATTCACCGCGCCTGACGGCGCGGGTGGCGGCGAGTGCGCCGCCGGCCGCCAGACGCGCGATCGCCGGCGTGTCCTTGCCGCAAAATGTGTCCGGGTCGAGTTGCCTGCCTTCGGATTTGTCGAGATCGGCCAGATAGCGCCGGGTGTGCACCCGCAGGATTTCGGCATTGTCCGCCGGGCCGAATTCAAGCGGGCACAGTTGCTCCAAAAGTCCCGTCTCGCCGAGCCGCTCGTTAATGGCGGTTAGCCGCTCCGGGCATTCCGGGTGCGCCTGATCGGCGTTGTGCGCCAGAAAGCGCGGCGAAAACACCCATCCTGTCCGTCCCGGCGCCGACATGGCATGAAGATAGCGGATGCCCGCGGACGACACCATGCCGCTTAGTGAACGGTCTTGTGTTTCCAAGTGCCGCGGGCAAACCAAATGTAGAGGACGACCGCCTTGCCGACGGTGGTGATCGAGATGGTCCACCAGATGCCGTCGGGGCCCATCTGCCAGTGCTGCGCCAAAAGCCAGGCGAGCGGCACACGCGCCACCGCGCCGGGGATGGCGACGATCATCGGCGGCAGGGTGTGTCCGGCTCCCGAAAACGCGCCCTCGAGCACAATTTCCCAGCCCATGAAAATCTGCGAGAGCGCCAGGATGCGGACGTAGTTCCGTCCCGCGTGGATCACCGCCGGATCGTCGGTGAACACCCGCACGATGACTTCGGGGAAGATCAGAAAGAGAATCGACGTGAGTCCGATGAAGGCGGAGACCAGTTGGATGGTCTTGTGGGTCATCGCGGCGGCGCGCTCGGGATTGCGGGCCCCGAGGTTCTGTCCGACGAGCGTCGCGGTCGCCAGCGCAAAGCCGGAGGCGACCAGGTAGTTGATCGACTCGATCCGGTTGCCGATGCCGAGCGTGGCGACAATTTCGGTGCCGAACGAGGCGGTGATCCGGTTGATGAAAAGGTAGACAATGGAAAAGACAATGCCTGAGATCGAGATCGGCAGGCCAATCATCACCAGACGGCCGATGCGCGCCCAGTCCATCCGTCCAAGGAGACCGAAATCGACCGGGAATGGCAAACGGCGTCCGCGCGCCAGCCAGAGTATGAGCGAAGTCGAGATGCCATAGGAGATCGCCGTCGCCACCGCCGCCCCCGCGGTTTCCATCCGCGGGAAGGGCCCGATGCCGAAGATGAACAACGGATCGAGCACCATGTTGAAACCGAGCCCGACGGCGAAGACCACCAGCGGGGTCCGTGTGTTGCCCGAGGCGCGGAACAGCGCCGCCGCCCACTCGGACAGCACGATGAAAAAGGCGGTCAGAAAGTAGATGCCCAGATAGGTGGAGGCAGTCTCGGCGACCAGCGGCTCCAGATGCATGACATCGATGATCGGACGGCGGAAGAAGAACCCCGGCAGGGCGATGAACGCGGCGAACATCAGCCCGAACCGCCAGGTCTCGCCGGCGACATCGCGGGCGCGGTCATAGTCCCCCGCCCCGAGAAACCGCGAGACCATCGCCACCACGCCGGTGGAGAGCACGCTCACCAGCGAGTACATGATCCAGAGCACGAAGGTGGCGGAGATCACCGCGGCAATCGGCGCGGCGCCGAGACGACCCACCCAGATCAGGTCGACCACCGCAAACAACGTATGCAGGATCATCGACACGGTGGCCGGCCACGCCAGGCGCAGGATCGCCTGGTACGGGTGGCCGCGCAGCACCGATTCGATGTCGCGTGAGATGGGAGTCGAAGGGGTTTCCATGGGCCGCCGGGGTTGGCGCCCAAGGTACTGCGAAGCGGCGGACAACGCCAAATACTACACTAACGGTCGAGGATCAGGCGCGCCATGCAGTCGACCGCCAGCAGGTAACCGTAAGTGCCCAACCCGACGATGACCCCGCGGCAGGCGCCCGACAGCAACGAGGTGTGGCGGAAGGGCTCGCGGGCGTGAATGTTGGAGATGTGGACTTCGATGACCGGGATCGAGAGCGACGCCACGGCGTCGCGCAACGAGACGGAGGTGTGCGCCAGTCCGCCGGGATTGAGGACGATCCCCTCAACGGGGCCATGGGCGTGGAGACGGTCGATCAATGCCCCCTCGTGGTTGGACTGGAAAAACTCGGCCTGCAGGCCCAGATCCTGGGCGCGCGCGCGGATCCGGGCGTTGAGTTCATCCAGTGTCTCGGAGCCATAGATGTGCGGCTCGCGCATTCCCAGACGGTTGAGATTGGGGCCGTTGATTACCAGAATCGTATGCGCCACGCGGTCCTCACTTGGTCGAGTCCAACCAGCGCCGCACGTACCGCAGCGCCTCCACTATTTCATTGTCGGCCACATCGCGCACGCTCGCCACTGCCCCGATGCGCCGCGGCAACAGCCAGGTGTTGCGTCCACCCTGGCGTTTCTTGTCCAGCGCCAGATGCGCGATGACCGCTTCGGGCACAAAACGCGGGGACCAGATCGAAGGCGCCAGCGGCCTGCAGAGCGACTCCAGCCGCGCGAGATCCGACGACGGGAAGACTCCCCGTGCCGCCGCGATGGAAGCGACCCCCACCATTCCCAACGTGACCGCCTCCCCATGGCGGAAGATACGGTACTTGCCCCATGCCTCGAGCGCGTGGCCGAGCGTATGGCCGAAATTGAGCCGGTGCCGCAATCCGCGGTCGTGTTCATCGGCCTCGACGATCCGCAGTTTGATGGCGGCGCAGGCGGCGATTACCGCGGCATCGATGGGACGGTCCCCGCGCACCCAGGACGGGAGACGTCGCTCGCATGTCTCAAACAACGCCGGATCATCGATGACGCCGTATTTCACCACCTCCGCCAGCCCGGCGCGCAGTTCGCGCGATGGCAAGGTCGCAAGCAGAGTCGGATCGATGACCACCCCGGTGGGCTGATAGAAACAGCCGATCAGGTTTTTCCCCAGTCGGTGGTTGATGCCGACTTTGCCGCCGAGAGCGGAATCGACTTGTCCGACGATGGTGGTCGGCGCCTGCCACAGCGGCAGGCCGCGCATGAAGGTGGCGGCGGCAAAGCCGGCGGCGTCGCCGACTGTCCCGCCTCCGAAGGCGATGACCGGAGTGGAGCGATCGTAGCCCTGACGAAACCAGCGCTCATGGAGGGAATCGACCACGGCGCGGGTCTTGATGCGCTCACCCGGCGGCAGAACGTAGCGGTCGACCCGCCATCCCGCGGCGGTCAGGGCACGGTTCAGCGGTCCCAGGTGGAGACGCGCCACGGTCATATCGGTCACCACCACCAGCGCCGTGGTCGACGCCGGAACTTTGCCGAGCAATCGCGGCAGCAGCGTGGCAATGTCCGGACGGAGATAGACCGGCACACGCGCGCCGGGCGTCTGTCCGATGAGGGTGGGACGAAGCGGACGTGTGGCGCTCATGGATGATCCTGACGCTGGGTGGCGGCGTGAAAGTCGGATTCGATGCGGGAGACCACTTCATCCACCGACAGACGCGTTGTGTCGATGGTGAAGTCGGCGATGCGCTCGTAGGCGGCGCGTCGTTCGGCCAGGAGCGGCGCAATAACTTCCTCGAAACGCCTCCGACGCGCGGCATCATCGCCGGAGAGTGTCGTCACGTCGGCCAACAACGGCCGCTCGGCCAAGGTGTGCCGGACACGGTCCCAGATGGCGCCCGGCTCGGCGGTCAAAAGCCAGCAGCGGCCGGTGGCACGCACGACGTTGACGTTCGCTGGCCGCAACGGTGTCCCACCCCCCAGCGCGATCACCGTGTGGGGTGAAACAGCCGCCAGACGCAGCGCGCGCGACTCGAGATGCCGGAAGCCCGACTCCCCTTCACTACGGAAGATCTCCGGGATGCCGCGATGGCGCAGGGCGACGATCATCGCATCCAAGTCGATGAAATGCCAGCCCAGTCGGGCGGCGAGACGCTCGCCGACGGCGGTCTTGCCGGTGCCCATGAATCCGGCGAGGTAGATGTGACGGCGCGTGGTCTCAAACATGCTCAGTTGCAACCTCCTCCGGCTCCGGCCGGATCGGCCAGGCCAGCCGGGAGAAAATGTAGACAATCAGCATCGCCGCCACAAACCGGGTGATCACCAGGACCCAGGGATTGGCGCCGACCACGACGAACAGCAACGTGTCCTCGACAATCGCATGGCAAAGGCAGAGAAACAGCGCGATCAGAAAAACCTGACGGCGCGAGATGTGCCCCGATTGCGACTGCGGAATCAGCACCCCGGCGCCATACGAAATGCCGAAAAGGATGCCGGTCATCAGCGGAAAGAGCGCCGGAGGACGGAAACCCACCGGGGCGAAGAGATGATTGCTGGATTGAATGAAACGGTCAAACCAGCGCCGGGTACGCGCCCACTCCAGGAACATCAGCAGCGGCATGACGATCAGAAAGATCTTGAGCGCCAGACTGCCCAATCCACGCGCGATTTCGAAGGCGGCGTCCATTGGCTCCTCTCCTCTAATGCGACATCAGGGCGGCCACGATCCAACCCAGTCCCCAACCGGCGGTGACGCGAATCGCCGCCAGCACGCCGAACGGCACGCGCATCAGGCGGAAGATGGCGCTTTCCATGATGTGCGAATGCGAAACGCCGAGGATGATGGCCGCGACGGTGACCGCGGTCGGATCCCAGTGGCCGGCGGCAATCACCGCGAGGGCGGCATAGAGATTGACAAAGTGCCCGAGCACCATCGCCAACGCGGCATCGCCGGGCAGATGCCAGATGCCCATGGCCGGTTGAAAGAACGCGGCGATCGCTGGCAGCACGGGAGTCCGCGACAACAGCGCAATCCCGACGTAGACCGGGATCATGACACGCATCAAAATCCAGAAGGTGCGCAACCCCTGCCCGGCGCCGCGCTTGAGGATGACGACAGTCGACTCGGTCGTGGCAGTGTTCACGGCAGATGCGGCAGACGCAACAGTGTCGTTCGTGTCCGGACAGGGAAGGCGCGGCCGGTCCAGCGCCGGAAGGCGGCCTCGGCCTGGGCAATCAGCATCGGCCAGCCGTCGATGATCCGGCGGCATCCGGCGGCCCGGGCCTCGCGGGCAAAGAGCGTGGGACGCGGGCGATAGACCAGATCGAAGGCGATGGTGGCGGACCGTAGCCGCGTCCCACGCGGCAACAGGCGCGTTGCCGGCGTTCCCGCTGTGCCGACCGGCGTGGCATTGACCACCAGCGCCGCGGCCAAAAGCGCCTCCTGGAGATCGCGCGCCGGCGCGAACGCCGCGGTGGTCAGATGCGCCGGCGACATCCGGTCCTGCAGGTCATGGATCAAACGGCGCGCCGCGGCGGGATGACGCGCGGCGATGGTCACACGGGCCATCCGGAATTCCTCGATCAACGCCGCGGCGGTCGCGCGCGCGCCGCCCCCGGCGCCGAAGATGACCGCTTCGCCGCCGCGCAGACGCGCGCGATGGGGTCCCAGCGCCGCCACCACGCCGGCGATGTCGGTGTTGACGCCGACCAGACGCCCGCGTTCGAGGGCAATGGTGTTTACCGCACCCACCTGACGGGCCGATGGATCGCAGACATCCAGCAAGGGCATGACCGTTTGCTTGTACGGCACGGTGACATTCAGTCCGCGAATGGGCGCGCGGCGCATCGCGGCCAGAAGCGAGGGCAACTCGCGCGCGGCGATGTCGAAGATGCCATAGTCGGCGGACCAGCCCAATTCACGGAACACCGCGCGGAAGATGAATGGCGACTGTGTGTACGAGATGTTGCGCCCCACGATGCCGTAGAGTCCGGTGCGGTAACGATCGGCGGCGCGGGTGGGCATGGGTTATTGGGTCAGCGCGATCAGCGACGACGCAAAATCGGGATCGGAGATTGCCATCACGCCGGCGTCCTGGATCGTCGAAGGCGCATCGGCCCAGAGCGCGGCGACGGCAAAGGCCATGGCAATGCGGTGGTCGCCGCGCGGATCGATGACGGCGCCATGCCACTCGGTCGGGCCCTCGATGGCCCAGCCGTCTTCCAGTTCGGCGACCTTGGCGCCCATGGCGCGCAAGTTGGCGGCGACCGCGGCGATTCGGTCGGACTCCTTGTGGCGCAATTCAGCGGCGCCGCGGATGACCGTCACGCCTTCGGCGCGCGCTGCCAGCACCGCCAGCATCGGCAATTCATCGATCAGCGATGGAACCTCGTGTTCATGCACACGCACCGCCTTGAGCGATTCGCAGGCCTCGACGCGCAACTGCCCGACCGGCTCGCCGCCGGACTCGTCGATTTTGCGCACGTCCACCTCGGCGCCCATGCGCTTTAACACCTTCAGGAATCCGGTACGGGTAGGATTGATGCCGACTTGGTCGATGATCACTTCCGCCTTGCGCGCGCCGAGGGCGGCCGCGAGGATGAACGCCGCCGCCGAGAAATCGCCGGGGACGTTCCATTCCTGCGGCTGAACGATCCGCCGCGCGCCCAGCGTGATGGTGCGACGCTGCGGCTGGGCTTCGACGGCCGCGCCGGACAGCAACAGTTCGCGCCTGTCGCCGGCGGGACGCTGCGGATGCTCGATCCGGCAATCCACGCCGGCCGCCACCAGCATCCGTTCGGTGTGATCGCGGCTGACGGTGCCTTCGATCACGATGGTCTCGCCCACCGCCGCCAACCCGGCCAACAACACCGCCGACTTCACCTGCGCCGACGGCACCGGCAGCTCGTAGCGGATGCCGGTGAGCGATCCGCCGCGCAACTCGATCGGCGCGGTGTTCCGCGGCGTGAGCGTGATCGTCGCCCCCATGCGGCGCAGCGGTTCGGCCACACGCAGCATCGGCCGTCGCGACAGCGATTCATCGCCGATCAAAGTCACCGGGAAACCGCAGGCGGACAGGGCGCCGGCCAACAGGCGCATGGTCGTGCCGGAATTGCCGCAGTCCAGGGCGCGTTCGGGCGCCATCCAACCGGCAATGCCCGGACTCTCCATCACCCAGGTGTCTTCATGGGACTCGATCGCCACGCCAAGCTGCCTGAGGCAGGCGGCGGTTGAGTGGACATCGAGCGCGCGTGGCGCCGGACGCACCAACGAACGACCCTTCGCCAACGCGGCGAGAAGGAGCGCGCGATGCGCGATCGATTTGTCGGCCGGCGGACGATAGACGCCGTGCAATCTGCGCACCGGTTCGATGCGGATTTCGCCCGGACGGGGAATGGCGGGGCTGGCGGAGGTCATGGTCTCCCATCCGGGATGGTCAGATGGCGTCCCACCACCGCGGCGATCGCGGACACGCGCCTGACCAGGTCGTCGAACTCCTCGGGATTGACCGATTGCGGACCATCGGAAAGCGCGGTGTCGGGATGCGGGTGCACCTCGATCATGAGTCCATCGCAGCCGACCGCCGCCGCGGCGCACGACAGCGGAGTCACCTTGTGCCGCTTGCCGGTGCCATGGCTGGGATCGACGATGATCGGCAGATGGCTCGTGCGGCGCACAAACGGCACCGCCGACAGATCGAGCGTGTTGCGGGTGTGATCGGCGAAGGTGCGCACGCCGCGCTCGCAGAGCACGACGTTGGGGTTGCCCTCGTTGACGATATACTCGGCCGCCATCAGCAGTTCATCGAGTGTCGCGGCCATCCCGCGCTTGAGCAGGACCGGCTTGCCGCACCGCCCGGCCATCTTCAGAAGCGAGAAGTTCTGCATGTTGCGCGCGCCGATCTGCACCATGTCGGCGTACTCGACCACCTGATCGAGCGACTCCTGATCAATCGCCTCGGTGACCACCGGGAGGCCGTGCTTTTCCCGCGCCGCGGCCAGCAGCTTCAGCCCGTGCAATCCGAGCCCCTGGAAACTGTAGGGCGAGGTGCGCGGCTTGTAGGCGCCGCCCCGCAGAATCTGGCCGCCGGCCTTCTTGACCCGCTCGGCGACCTGGTCGAGTTGCTCGGCCGATTCCACCGCGCACGGTCCCGCCATGATGACAAAGCCGTTGCCGCCGATCGGCACGTTGCCCACGCGCACGATCGTGTCGGCCTCATGGAATTCACGGCTGACCAGTTTGTAGGGCGCGGTGACATGGATGACGCGCAAAACGCCCGGCATCGCCTCGAAGCGGGTGGCATCGACGGCGCCTTTGTTGCCCGTGATGCCGATGGCGGTGCGCTGCGCGCCCGGCATCGCATGGGGAGTGAGGCCCAGTGACTTGATTTCATTGCACACCGCCTCGATTTCCTTCGGCCCGGCGTGCATGTCCATGACGATCAGCATCTTCGTCTCCCGTTCCCGGAGATTGAGTGCCTCCGGGGCGCCAACACCTTGGCGTTACATCTGTTCGGGCGCCTGCAGACCCAAAAGCCGCAGTCCCTCGGCCATCACCGCGCGCACGCCGTCACAAAGAACCAGCCGCGCGGGCCGCGCCTCCGGTTCGCCGTCGAGAATGCGAACCTTCTGATAGAATCCATTGAATGACTGCGCCATGTCCAGCAGCGACGCGGCGATGATCTGTGGTTCGTATTGCGCCGCCGCCTGCGCGATACGGCGCGGCCAATCGGCCAGTTGCAGAAGCAGACGGCGCTCGTCCTCGCCGGAGAGCGCGGCGAAGTCGGCGGCAGCCGGCACCGCCGCACCCCATTTGCGCAGAAGCGAGCAGATGCGCGCGTGCGTGTACTGCAAGTACGGTCCGGTGCGGCCATCGAAGGAGAGGACATCCTCCCAATCGAAGTTGACATCCTTCTGCCGCTTGACCGACAGTTGCCAGAACACGATCGCGCCCACCCCAACGGCCTCGGCCACCGCGTCGGCATCGGGCAGCTCGGCGTTTTTCTCCTGAATGATCCGCCGGGTCCGGGTGACCGCCTCTTCAATCACATCATCAAGGAACACGATGTTTCCGCGCCGGGTCGACATCATGCTGTCGGCGAACTTCACCCAGCCGAAGTCGACATGGACCATGCGCTCGGCCCACGGGTACCCGGCCTTCGCCAACGCCGCGAACAACTGACGGAAATGCAGCGCCTGCGCCGAACCAACGATGTACAGGCACCGGTCGAAATGGTAGGTGTTCCAGCGATACTCGGCGGCGGCGAAATCGCGCGTGGCATACAGCGTCGCGCCATCGGATTTGCGCAAGAGCAGCGGCGGCTCGCCGCTGTCGCCCATCGGAATCACCAGCGCGCCATCGTCGCCGGTCACGGCGATCCCGGCGCTCTGCAGCCGCTCGGTCAGCGGCGCCAGCTGGTCGTTGTAGAACGCCTCGCCATGGTAGGAATCGAACTCCACGCCGAGACGGCGGTAGACACGCTGGAATTCCTCCAGCGAGACATCACGGAACCGCTTCCAAAGCGCGAGATTCTCGCGATCGCCGTCCTCGAGCTTCTTGAACTCGGCGCGGGCGCGTTCGGAAAGCTCCGAATTGGTCTCTTCTTCGGCATGGAAACGGACATAGAGATCGTAGAGATGACGGATCGGTTGCGCCTGCAGTTGCGCCTCGTCCCCCCACATCCGGTAGGCGACGATCAACTTGCCGAACTGCGTGCCCCAATCGCCCAGGTGATTGATGCCAACGGTGGCATAGCCCAATTTCTCATAAATGTTTTTGAGCGCATGCCCGATGACCGTCGAACGCAGATGTCCCACCCCGAACGGCTTGGCGATGTTGGGGTGCGAGTAATCCATGCAGATGGTGCGTCCGGCGCCGACGGCGGAGGAACCGTATGAGGATCCCAAGCGGGCGATTTCCGGCAGCACCTCCGACGCGACGCTCTGCGGATTGTACCAGACGTTGAAATAGCCGCCGATGGCTTTGACATCGGTAACCGACGCGGGACGGACAAAGGACGCCGCCAGACGCGCGGCAATCTCGTTGGGGGCGATGCGCAACATGCCGGCCAACGGGAAGCAGGGGAAGGCCGAATCGCCAAAGCCCTTCTTGTTGGGCGCCTCGTAGAGGTCCGCGATCTCGGAGGCGGACAGCGTCGATCCCATGGCCGCCAGCGCGGCGGCGGTCGCGCGACAGACCTCGTCGAAGAAGGCATGCTGTCTTGTCGCTACAGTCGTCGTCATGATGTCATTCCGCGGCCCGGACCAGTCCCCTGATCAACCGTCCGGCTTTCACCAAGCCGGAGTTTCGCTCCTCCAGAAGCGGCACCAACGCCGAGCCGACCACAAATCCATCGGCCAGGCCGCGCAGGGCGCGGATGTGCTCGGGCCGGGCAATCCCGAAGCCGACCACATACGGCTTTTGCGCCACCCGGCGGACCCGTGCCAGGTAGTCCCGTGTGCTGCGGGTCACCGCACGGCGCGCGCCGGTCACGCCGGCGACAGACACACAATATGAGAAGGAAGTGGATCGCCGATCAATACGTCGTATGCGTTCCTCCGACGAAGTCGGCGCGATCAAAAAGATGTTCTCCAGGTCCTGTCGCCGCGAGCAGCGCACCCAGGCGGCGGCTTCCTCGACCGGACAGTCGGGGATGATCGTCCCGGCGACACCCGCCGCCTTCGCCATTCGTGCAAACCGTTCCATACCCAGCCGCAGAACCGGATTCAGGTATCCCATCAGGAATAGTGGGATCGGCAGACGCGCGCGCACAGTCGCGGCCAGGTCAAAAACCCCTTCCAGGGTCATCCCGGCGGCGAGCGCCCCTTGCGACGAATGCTGGATTGCCGGACCATCGGCGAGGGGATCGGAGAAGGGCATGCCGATTTCCAGCGCCGCCGCCCCTGCCGCGTGCGCGATCTGAGCCGCCTCAAGGAACGTCCGGCGACTGGGGAATCCGGCGGTGAGAAAGGGGATCACCACCGGGCGGCCACTGCCGAAGAGGGCTTGGGCGCTGCTACTACGCATGATTCTGCTCCATCACCGTCGCCAGATCCTTGTCGCCGCGCCCGGAGAGGCAGACAACGATCAATCGACGGCCGCTCTTGTTCCCGGGCAGGTGCGACAATGCGGCGATCGCATGCGCCGACTCCAACGCCGGCAGAATGCCCTCGGTGCGCGCCAGCATCTCGAAGGCCGCCAGCGCGTCCTTGTCGGTGACGGACAGGTAACGCACACGCCCGCTGTCGCGCAAAAACGAATGCTCCGGACCGACGCCGGGATAATCCAGGCCTGCCGAGATCGAGTGCGGCACCGTCACCTGCCCGTATTGGTCCTGCAAGAGGTAGGACATGGAGCCATGCAGGACGCCGACGGTTCCGGCGGTCAGACTGGCGGCATGTTGACCGGACCTCCGTCCGCAGCCGCCGGCTTCGACGCCGATCATCTCCACTTTCGTGTCGGGCAGAAAATCAGTGAACAGCCCGATCGCGTTCGATCCGCCGCCGACGCAGGCCACCAGCGTGTCGGGAAGATGCCCGCATTGACGCAGTGCCTGCGCCCGTGCCTCGCGCCCAATGACGCGCTGGAATTCGCGCACCATGTACGGGTACGGATGCGGCCCGACCACCGAGCCAATGACATAGTAGGTGGTCTCGACATTGGCCACCCAATCGCGGATCGCTTCGCTGGTCGCATCCTTCAACGTCTGCGCGCCGGTGGTGACGGGAATGACCCGCGCGCCCAGCAAACGCATCCGCTCGACATTGGGCGCCTGGCGCGCCACATCCACCGCGCCCATGTAGACATCACAGATCAGTCCGAACAGAGCGGCCACGGTCGCGGTGGCGACACCATGCTGGCCGGCGCCGGTCTCGGCGATGATGCGCCGCTTCCCCTGCCGCACCGCAAGCAGGATCTGACCGATCGTGTTGTTGAGTTTGTGCGAGCCGGTGTGGTTGAGATCCTCGCGCTTCAGGTAGATCTGCCCGCGCCCCAGACGTCGCGACAGGTTGGCGGCATGGTACAGCGGCGTGGGACGTCCGGCAAACTCGGCCAGCCAGCGCGCGTACTCGGCGCGGAACGATTTGTCTTTCCAGGCGCGCTCGAAGTCTGCCGCCAGTTGGTCAAGCGCGGGAATGAGCGTCTCCGGCACATACCGTCCGCCATACGCGCCGAACCGTCCCCGTCGATCGGGACGGCGCAGGTAGAGCGGCCGTCGATGGGATGCTTTAGCGGGCATCGGTCGAATCCATGGTTGAGGACGGGTCGAGGCGGCGCACCGCCATGACGAAAGCCGCGATCAGATCGGGTGACTTGATGCCGGGCGCGCTTTCCACGCCCGTCGACACATCGACGGCGTAGGGATGCGCCGCGTGGATGGCGTCGGCGACATTGTCGGGCGTCAGTCCGCCGGCCAGCCAGACACGCCCCCAGGATTTCAACGGTTCGGCCAACGTCCAATTGTAGGCCAGGCCGGCGCCTCCGTGCGCGCCGGTCGAGCCGTTGTCGACGAGGTAATCGGCGACGAACGCCTGGCGCAGCGAGGCGTCGATGGGACGTGCCGCGCTCACTCCCACGGCGCGTATCAGTGTCAGACCCGCCGCCAGCTCGGCCCAGCCATCGCCGACGAGCCGTCCGCAGAGTTGCGCGCCATCCAGACCGACCGCGGCGGCAGCGCGGCGAATGCTTCCCGCGTCTCCGTCGACGAACACGCCAATCGCGCGCACTCCGGCAGGCAGCGACTTGCGGATCTCTGCCGCCCGCGCCAGGTCGACATAGCGACGGCTCCCCGGCCAGAGGACCAGCCCGATCGCATCGGCGCCGGCGGCGGCGGCCGCATGGGCATCCTCCGGGCGGGTCAGCCCGCAGATTTTCACCAGCGTGCGATTCATGCGCTCGCTCCATCGCGCAGCAGGCGCAGAAGCGCCGCCGGATCCGCGGCGCGCACCAGCGTCTCGCCGATGAGAAATCCGGCGTACCCGAGACGCCGCGCGGCGGCGATATCCGCGTGCGTGCTCAGTCCGCTTTCAGCAATCGCGATCGCGTCCGCGGACAGCTTTGCGCGCAGACGCGCGAACTGGTCGGTGTCGACGACAAAGGTGTCGAGATTGCGCGCGTTGATGCCGATCAATGCCGGCGCGCACGCGTCGATCTTTTCCAGGTCGGCTTCGTCGTGGGCTTCGAAAAGGATCTCCAACCGCAGCTGCCCGGCCGCCGCCTGAAGTTCCCGCATCTGTTCAGCCGACAGCAGCCGCGCGATGAGCAGGATGGCGTCGGCGCCGAGCGCCGCCGATTCCGCGACCTGCAAGGGATCGAGGATGAAATCCTTGCGGAGGATCGGCAGCGCGGTCCGCACGCGGATCTGCGTCAACCATTGATCGCTGCCTTGAAAGTACTCGGGCTCGGTGACCACCGACAACGCCGCCGCTCCGCCCTCATGGTACGATGCGGCCAGGGCCAGTGGATCGAAGTCCGAACGGAAGAGTCCGCGCGAAGGCGACGCCTTCTTCACTTCCGCGATGATCGCCGGTGAAGATGCCTTTAGCGCAGCAGCCAGCGAACTCGGGCTGTGAGCCCGCGCCCGCGACTCCAACGCGGCCAACGACGTTTCCACGCGCAGACGCGCGATACGCGCACGCGTTGCCGCGACGATCTTGTCGAGGAACAAACGCCCGATTCCGGGTTCTGGCGGTCTGGTGTTCATCGTGTGCGGATCACTCCGGATCGACCAGTCCGGGCGACATGCGTCCGGCGTGAATGTCCTCATTGCGGAAAAAGAGGTAATACGAAAGCGACGAGACGACATAGAAGCCGCAACCGGCCAAGAGCGGGGGCGCATACCCCCACTTCTCAATCATCCAGCCGCCGGTGGCGGCGGTGATCGCCCAGGAGGAAGTCCAGGACAGAAGCGACAGACTGTTGGCGGTGGCGCGGTCTTCCGGTCCGACCCGCTCCATAAGGTAGTTGTTGGAGATCGGCACGCCCAGGTTCATGAGCGCGCCGCGGGCCAGAAACGCCACCGTGGCAGCGGTCAGATTCTGTGTGAACGCCAGCACCGCCATGAACGGCAGCGAGGCGATCTCGCTCCACACAATCGTCCGCACCATTCCATACCGCCGCGCCAGTTCCGGTCCCAGCAGGACGCCGACGATCATCGAGGCCTGCACCATGGCGTAGTAGACACCGATGGTCTGGGTCGGCAATCCGAAACGGTCGCGGAAATAGATGTTCAGAAACGGAATAATCAATCCCGCGCCCAATCCAACCAGAAACGACGGAAAGACCAAACGGAAGAACAGGCCTCCCTTGGCCCTCATCGCGCGGCGCCACTCCTCGCGGGGACGGCGATGCGCGAGGATCCCCGACGGCAGTCGGGTGAATGCCAGCGCCCCGAGCAGACCGCAACCCGCGCCGCACCAGAGCACCCAGCGGTAGGCCTCCACCGATGAGCCGGACAGATCAGTGAACAGCTTATGGAGCGATCCCGCGCCGAGATGGGCAATCAGTCCCGAGCCCAGCGACGCGGCAAAACTGAGCGAGAAGACAATCGCGCGCTCCGCGGATGTGGTGTACTTCATCAGGAACGGGGAACTGTAGACGCGCGAGAAGGCGAGCATCATCCCGGCCATGAACGCCGCGGCGATAATCAGGCCCTTGGCGTCAACCAGCGTCACCCAGGTGAAGCCGATCGCCACGCCGACCGAGGACCAGGCGAGCGCGGCGCGCGCCGACAGACGCGAGATCAGATAGGCCGCCGGAATCGCCATTGCCATGGTGCCAAAGGACTGCGCCGAGAGCACCTGCCCCATGACGCCTTCGGGGTAGCCGCGTTCCTTCATGTAGAGATTAAACAGCAGCATGAACGTCAGCCACGAGAGCGATACCAGCATCGTGCCCAACAGAAACCACCAGGATTCCGGCGAGATGCGGCGCAGGTTGTCGATATACTCATCAAACCAGCGCGACGTGCGCGGCAACGGCATGCGCTCCCGATTGTCCTGTTCCAGATCAGGTGTGGGCGGGGCATTGTGACGCGTGGCGGCCATCGGGTTTATCCAATCCTGCGACTGGCGTCGGCGGCTCTGCGAATCAGATCGGCGACACGGCCATCGTGAATCGCCGCACGTGCCAGTTCGACGCCGTCCACCAGGGTGGCGGCTTCCCCGGC
Organism: bacterium; assembly: GCA_035559435.1. Taxonomy (NCBI): domain Bacteria; species bacterium. The sequence continues at coordinate 52,922 of DATMBC010000103.1, read as the reverse complement.
GACGTAGAGCGCGGCGGCGGCGTTGACCAGGGCGGCATCGGCGCGCGCGCCATCCTTGCCCCCGGCGATGGCGCGGATGATCGCGGCGTTTTCCTCGGCGCTACCGCCATGCAGCGCGGCGAGGTCGCAGGGCTCGACGCCGAGGTCTTCCGGACGCAGATGATGTTCGCCCAGCGCGCGTCCATCCCACTCAACCACCAGGTTTTCGCCGGTGGGCAGAATCTCATCGGCGCCATCGGGGCCGGAGATCACGAGGGCGCGCTCGGCGCCCAAGCTCGCCAGCGCCGCGGCGATCTCGCGCGCGCGGGAGCGGTCGAACACGCCGACGATCTGGCGTTTGACCCGCGCCGGGTTGCAGAGCGGACCAAGCATGTTGAAGACGGTGCGCACGCCGATCTCGCGCCGCGGCGCGGCGGCATGCCGCATCGCCGGGTGAAAGCGCGGCGCGAACATGAAGGCAAAGCCGGTGCGCGCCAGCGCCTGCGCGACCACCTCCTGCCCGGGATCGATCTCAAACCCCAGCGCGGCGAGCACATCGGCCGAGCCGGATTGCGACGAAACGGCGCGGTTGCCGTGCTTGGCCACCGGCACGCCGCAGGCGGCGGCAATCAGCGCCGCGGCGGTCGAGATGTTGAATGTGCCGAGGCCGTCGCCGCCAGTCCCGCAGGTGTCGATGGCGTCAGCGGAGACCGCCGCCAGCGGCGTCATCGCCTCGCGCATGGCGGTGGCAAACCCGACGATTTCCTCAATGGTCTCGCGCTTCTGACGCAGGGCGACCAGCCATGCCGCGATCTGCGCCGGAGTCGCCTCGCCGCGCATGACATGCCACATCGCCTCGCGCGCCTGCGCGCTGTCCAGATGTTCCGCCGCCACCGCGGCTTGGATGAAGCGCTTGAGCGGCATCAGCGTCGCCCTTCCAGAAAGTTCCGCAACAGGTCCTTGCCCGCGCGGGTGAGGATCGATTCCGGGTGAAACTGCACACCCACGGTCGGATGCGTGCAATGGCGCAATCCCATGATCACGCCATCGTCGCTTTCGGCGGTGATCTCCAGCGTCTCCGGGCAACTGTCGCGTTCGACGACCAGCGAATGGTAGCGCGTCGCCTCAAAGGGATTGGGCAACCCGGCAAACAGTCCCGCGCCGTTGTGACGGACCATGGAAGTTTTCCCGTGCATTAATCGTCCCGCCCGCACGATCCGCCCACCGAAGACCTCGCCGATCGCCTGATGCCCGAGACAGACGCCGAGAATCGGCAGCCGCCCGGACAACTCGCGCACAATCGCCGGCGTGACGCCCGCCTCGGTGGGACGCCCCGGCCCGGGCGATAACACCACGGCCTCATACCGGCCCGGGATGTCGGTGACGGTGACCGCGTCGTTGCGGCGCACATCGACTTTCGCGCCCAGTTCCGCCAGGTACTGGTAGAGGTTGTAAGTGAAGGAATCGTAGTTGTCGACCAGCAGGATCACGGCTCAGTGTCTCCCGATCACACCACCCAGCGCGGCCAGCGGCGCGGCGGCTTTGTTGCAGGTTTCCTGGTACTCGCGGTCGGGATCGCTGTCGGCGACGATGCCGGCGCCCGCCTGCACATGGCCGCCATTGCGGTCGATGACCGCGGTACGGATGGCGATCGCCATGTCGAGATTGTCGTGCCAGTCGATGTAGCCGACGCAACCGGCGTAGACACCGCGCTGTTCCGGTTCGATGGCGTCGATCAATTCCATGGCGCGGATCTTCGGCGCCCCGGTCACCGTGCCGGCGGGAAAGGCGGCGGCGAGGACATCGAGCGCATCGACGCGCGGCCGGGCCTTACCGGATACGGTCGAGACCATGTGCATGACATGCGAGTATCGATCGATGGCGCGCAACTGGGTGGTGGCGACGCTGCCCGGCCGGCACACCCGCCCGAGATCGTTGCGCCCCAGATCGACCAGCATGATGTGCTCGGCGTTTTCCTTGACCGAGGCGAGCAGTTGTCGTTCGAGTTTGCCGTCGGCGTCCGGATCGGCGCCACGGGGACGTGTCCCGGCGATGGGTCGCGTGGTCACCATCGCGCCCTGTTTCTGCACCAGTGTCTCCGGCGAAGAGCCGGCGATGGCAATCTCGCCGAAACGCAGGTAATACATGTATGGCGAGGGATTGCTGCGGCGCAGCCGGCGATAGACGGCAAACGCATCGATCGCCCCGGGCACATGGAATCGCTGCGACAGAACACCCTGAAAGATATCCCCGCGGCCAATGTGTTTCTTGAGCCGCCGGACTCCGTCGCGGAAGGCCGCAGGTGTGGTGTTCGACTGGGCGCGCACAGTGCGCGGTTGACCGAGTTCGGCAATCGCCAATGGCCGCTTGAGCCGACGGATCGTCAGCGCGGCCGCGCGTCGCGCATGGTTGAAGGCGGCGCGGACCGTCGCATCAGGCCACAGCGCCTGACCTGTGGTCACCCACAGACGCGCGGTCTGACGAGCATGATCGAAGACCACCACCTGGCGATAGAGTCCAAGCATCGCCCAGGGATGTCCCAGACGGTCGGGGGCATGCGCGGGGAGGCGTTCGAACAGATGCGCGCAGGGATAACCCAGATAACCGATCCAGCCGCCGGTGAGTCCGGCATCGCCGGGGAGTCCCTGTCGGCCGTCGCCGCCCGGCAGCCGGGAGCGCAGCAGACGCCCAAACTCACCAATCGGAGCGCGCCACACTCGCTGGCCGGCACGATGAACGCATCCCGTCGAAGCCAGCGTCAAGGTTTCCGCCGGATCGACACCGATGATCGAGTAGCGGCCGACATTCTCCCCACCCTCGACGCTCTCAAACAGAAACGCGGCGCGTGCCCGATCGCCGCGCAGGCGCAGAAAGACCGACGCCGCCGTGAGCAGATCGACGGGGATTTCCTCGGCGATCTGCACAATCGGCGATTGGCGCCAGGCGCGTTGGAAGGCGGCGAATTCCACTAACGGGCGCTCCTGCGGGTGGGGAGACCATCGGACCAGACCCCGGCCATGACGATCCGTGCCGGGGCAGCAAGCGTGACACTCTGCCCCGAGGCGCTGATGCGCGCTTTCTGTGTACCGCCGGGCGAGATGACATCAACGGCGCGGTTGATCTGTTCCATCGACCAGACGGCGGCCACCGCCGCCAGCGCGCCTGACCCGGAGGAGGGTGTCGGCCCGACGCCGCGTTCGAAGATGCGCAGTTCGACCCGCCGGGGACCGTGCACGCGCGCAAACTCGACATTGATGCCGCCGGTTGAGCGATTGAGCGGCTGGCATTCGGCGCCGATCGCCGACCAGTCATAGTCGAAGGAACTGACCAGAAAGACCCAGTGTGGATTTCCGGCATCGACCGCCACCGGACCGGCAACGAGGTGGCGTCCGGCCATCCCCGCCACCGGACGCGCCAGACGCGATGGCACCGGCGACACCGAGGGCATTGGCCGCGTGAAGTCGGCGATCACCCCGCCGCCGGAGCGGCGTTTGGCCCCGACACGCACACAGCCGACGAGGGTTTCGAGGTGAAACTCATGCCGCCGCGGGTTGTTGGCCGCAAGGAAGGCGCCCACCCCGCGAACGCCATTGCCCGACCACTCGGCCGGCGAGCCGTCGGCGTTGAAGAGTCGGAAGCGAACGCCCCCACGACCCTCAGGCCCCAATAGAATGAGACCATCGGCGCCGACGCCCTGCCGGCGGTCGCAGATGGCCGCCGCCCGCGCGGCGTTCCAGCGGGCACGGGCGCCCGTCTGCTCGATCAGCACGAAATCGTTGCCCAGCGACTCCACCTTGATGAACGGTATCTTGGCCATGATGTCGGTCTCCGTGGTCGGGGTACGGTATGCTGGCAACGCGCGCTCCACAACGGCGAACTGCCGCCGGATAAAAGAAGAAGCCCGCCGGGGTCGACGGGCTTCTCGAACTTGCGCAAATGGATGTCAATCGGCCCACCGACCCTATACGGATGCCTCCCAACGCCAGTACCAAGTGGTGAGCCAGTTCGTCATCAGATTCCTCATCGGCCGGGAAACCGGCCTTTCTCAAATTACGTGCCCGGTCGGGCCGTGTTTGCGCCCAATTTCGGCTACAGGACCGACGCGAACAGCCGTCCCAGCCGCTTGACGCCTTCGTGAATGTCGGCCACGCTCGAATTCGAGAAGTTCAGCCGCAACGTATTCCTGCCCGAGCCATCCGGATGGAAGGGCTGGCCGGGGACAAACGCCACCTTCTCCTCGATCGCCTGCGGCAGGATCTTGACCGCGTCGACATGCTCGGGCATGACCACCCAGAGGAACAGTCCGCCCTCGGGACGGGTCCACTTGACCGTGTCCGGGAAGAACTCGCTCATCGCCCGCAGCATCGCCTCGAGACGCTCCTTGTAGGAGCGGCGCAGAATCTCGATGTGGCGGTCGAGACGTCCTTCTTGGACGAACTCATGGATCACATATTGCGAGAATTCGTTGGTATGCAGGTCGGTTGCCTGTTTGACCCGCGCGAAGACGCTCATGGTCTGGCGCGAGGCGGCGATCCAGCCCAGACGGAACCCCGGGCTGACGGTCTTTGAGAAGGTGCCCAGCTGAATGACCGCCTGCCCGCCGAGGTTCTTAATCGACGGCACCGGCTCGCCGGAGTAGCGCAGCTCACCGTAGGGATTGTCGTCGATGATCGGCAGACTGTACTTCTGCGCCTTGGCGACCAGGAGCTTGCGGCGCTCGTAGCTCATGGAAATACCGGTCGGGTTCTGGAAAGTCGGCACGGTGTAGACGAAGCGCGGCCGGTACTTTTCGATGATCGGGTCGAGGGTCTCGACCATCATCCCGTGCTCGTCCATTTCGACCAAGGCATACTTCACGCCATAGAAATTAAACGCCTGCAGAGCGCCGAGGTAGGTCGGTCGACAGCAGAGGACATAGTCGCCCTTGCTGAGAAAGGCGCGGCCGATAATGTCGAGCGCCTGCTGGGAACCGGCGGTGATCAGGATGTTCTCGGCGGTCAGATGGACTCCGCCCTGCCTGGTCAGACGCTGGGCAATCCACTCACGCAGCGGGCCATATCCAGCCGACAGACCATATTGCAGTGGCTGGCTGCCATAGCGGGTGAGCACCCGGTCGACCGCATCACGGATCGCCTCCACCGGAAAGAGCTCCGGCGCGGGCAGTCCGCCGGCAAACGAGATCACACCCGGCTGGCTTGAATGCTTGAGGATGTCGCGAATGACGGATGATTCGAGATTGTAGGCGGCCGGCGAGAAGTGATGCGGCTCGAACTTAAAAGGAGCCGGCGTGGCAAGGGTCGGCATCGTGTCGGTCATCATGGCCCAATCTACCTGTTTAAGGTGCTTTCAGTCAACGTATTAGCCGGTACGGTCTGATAAACGTCGCCCGTGAATCCAAGGCACACCTCTCCACCGAAGTATACGTCCTGCCGGGAAAAAGGAAGCCGTGATTCGGTCCGAATCTGACAGCCCGACGACAAAATCGGACAGGTTACCCGTCGATGCCCAGATAGGAAAATGCCCCCTGAATCGAATCTTCACCGAAACGGTCGCGAATCTGATCGACAATAGCATCCAGACGCCGTCGCGTCCCTTCGCGCGAGCACTCCGCATCGGCAAACAGATCGGTTTGCCCCGACAAATCATCGACATGCTCCAGTTGTGAAACCGAAATGCCCAACAGACGGATCGGGGTGCGTTCATCCCAGTGCGCTTGGAAAATCGCGGCGGCGCGTTTGTAGATCACCGCGAGGTTGTCGGTGGCGGTCTCCAGCGTGTTGCGGCGGGTCAACGTGGTGAAATCGGCATGGCGAATGCGCACGGTGATGGTGCGTCCACGGAACCCCAGCCGCCGCATGCGTCGCGAGACCAGATCGGCCAGATAATGCAGGGTGGCCTGCAGGAAATCAGGATCGGCCGAGTCGCGCGGAAAGGTGCGTTCATGCCCGATCGATTTTTCCTCGGGCTGCTGCTCGGGGTTGAGCACCGGGGTCTGTTCGTTGCCACGCGCCAACTGTCCCATCAGCGTGCCGGTCTGTCCCAGCAGGCGGCGGAGGTGTTTGAGATCGGCGCGGGCGAGATCGCCGACGGTGCGGATGCCTGCGCGGACGAGGATCCCGGTCGCGACCGGCCCGATCCCCCAGAGTTTGTCCACCGGCAACGGATAGAGCACGGTGGCGATATCGGGCGGATGAATGATGGTCAGGCCGTCGGGCTTGAAGACCGATGAGGCCAGTTTGGCCAGCACCCGTGTCGGGGCAATGCCGATCGAACACGACAGCGACAACGTCGCGCGGATGCGTTCCTTCAACTTCTGCGCCAGCGCCTCTTCCCCGCCGAAAAGCGCACCGCAGCCGGTGACATCGAGAAAGGCCTCGTCGACCGAGACCGCCTCGACTTTCGGCGCGAACTCGTTGAAGATGCGGATCAGTTCGGCGGAGACGGTGACGTAATGATCGGGATCGACCCCGATGAAGATGCCGTCGGGGCAGAGACGGTGCGCCTCGGCGGAGGACATGCCCGAGCGGATGCCGTAGGCGCGCGACTCATACGAGGCGGTCGAGACCACGCCGCGGCTGGGGCTGGTCGAGCCGACGATCACCGGACGTCCGCGCAACTTCGGATTGGCGCGTTGCTCCAGCGCCGCGAAGTAGGCGTCCATGTCGATGTGCATGATCCGCCGCGCGGCCTCCGCCGTCCCGCCGACATGGCGCGCCTGATGCACAGGAAACGCGGTCAATCGTTCGGACATTCGTCATTCACCTGCAAGAATCAAGTATCCAATGCATCATCCCGCGGCGGCTCGCCGGGAGGCTCGCCCTCCCATCCCGGCCTGGCATTTTTCTTCTTGGGAGGGCGAGGCTCCTGCCGAGCCTGCTCTTCTTCGCCCACCCAACAAGCCCGCTTTCCCGCCCATTCCTGCATTCTCACAATACTCCGTCATCCCAGGCCCCCGCGATGCACATCGTGCATCGCGGGGGCATGGGATCTTTGTCATTCCACCCACACCTTGCAAATCGACCAATCGGTCCGGCGTTCGTCGTAGACCAACTGGAAGACATTGTCCTGCGTGTCGACCACCGAGAAGTGGCGCACCCAAGCCTCGCCCTTCGGGGCTTTCCAGCGCCCGGTGACGCGCGCGACTTTGTAGGTTTGCCCCTTCCAGCGAAACCGGATCGGCCGGAGCTGGCCCTTCTCAAAGATCGCGATCACATCGACCGGCTCATCGAGGTCGTGGTACAACCAACCTCACCTCTTCTCCCCGCTGTCGTGGCTATTGATGTCTAATCGGTCAGGCGCGACAGTGTCCATCCCGCATGAAGGACTTCATTCCGGTAGACAGATTGCAATCATTTGGTGCCCTGACTCGCTCTTTGTGCGGCGGACTGAACGGGCTACCGCAAGCCCTGATGCAATGAACGCATCAGGGCTGCCTGCCCACATTCTGAGAACAGGCCTAATACTCGACAAACAAAATCAGTCCGAAGTACCAAATCCTTTCCGCCCTCGTGCGATCAATCCAATTGAAATGCATTCCGGTTACCAATGCCGATCGCTCGATGAGCGGTCGGTTGATCCCCTCCTCTGGAGGCAGCGCAGCGAGTACTTCGATCTTTAGACGGCGATCAATGCTTGGGAGCTCGGCGTAGGTGAACAGGGTGCGCACCAGCACCCGCTCCGTCAAGTCCACATTCATGCATGAACCGAGAACTAGCCCCTTTCCGTGCTGCTTTTCCACATATAGGTCATCGTCGGATGACTCGTCAAATGCCCGTGCTTTGTCATTGCGTATTCCGTAGCCGACCAAAGGCTCAAAACCGAGTCGATCATGAATGATGTCGAAATAGTGCCCAGCGAGAAGTTGGTATGAGAATGACTCGGCGGCATAGTACAGACCAAGGCTATCAGGAGCGCCCGAACTGCCCTTTGAAATCAGATCCATTAGATACCAGACTCTGACTTGCTTCAGGAGTAGTCGTCCGCGCACCGCGAACTTGTTTGCGCCCCGTCCAAGATGGATTCGATCCGATATACTCTGGTTGGTCTCAGATAGATCGTCTGCAATACCCCAACCGACATAGAACTCCGGCACAACCGCGAAACGCCAGATCTTCTGGCTGGCGCCTGCCTCACTTGCCTTTGCTTGAGACAAGCACGCTGACGGCGCAATCAAGACTACGATTGCTGCAGTCAACAACCGCGCTACGCCGAGTACCGTATTCTTCATCCGGCGCTCACCAGAACCCCCTCATCCGCAGGGTGCGTACAAAGAGCGCACGCACCCTTCAGATCAACCGCGAAGAATGAGAGTTTCGAGATGTTGCAATTCAACGGCCGTTATGCAATCCGCCGCAACAGCCCCACCACCACGCCGGCGATGAAGAAGCCGGGGGCGTTTTTATCGACGACGATTGTCTGAAAGGCGTCGTTGGCCGGCTCGAGACGGACACGATGGCGATCGGGATAGAACTTCTTGACCGTCGCCTCTTCGCCGATCACCGCCACGACGATATCGCCGCGGTTGGCGACATCCTGCCGCTTGACCAAAACGAGATCACCATCGCGGATGCCTTCATCCTTCATGCTTTCGCCGGTCACGCGCAACGAGAAGACTTCGCCGCGCGGCAGAAACGAGCGGTCGATCGCCACATGGCCGTCGACATTTTCCACCGCCAGAAGCGGCAGACCGGCGGCGACCCGTCCGACAATCGGAATCGACTCGATGTTGGCCGCCACCGGCGTTTCGGTCAACTCGATGGCGCGCGACAGGTTCTTTTCGCGGCGGATGTACCCCTTGCGCTCCAGAATCAGAAGCGCGTCACGCACCCCGTTGGTCGAACTGATCCCCAGCGCCTCACCGATCTCGCGCACCGTCGGCGGACGTCCCTCCGACTGGATGTGATCGCGGATGAATTGGTAGACGCGCAGCTGGCTTTCCGTCAGGGGCTCTTTGAGCCGATTCATGGCGACCTCCATAAGACCTTTTCGGGTCTGCCATGTGATACTGAACATTTGTTTATTCGCCAACCACAAATTCGCCAGTCATTATCATTTTCTTGGCGCGACTTCGTCTGCCTTGGTGCGTATAATACCAGCGGTTTGTCGGCGTGTGCGAAGACAACCATTTGCAACAAAACAGCTTATGACGTCGAAGCGGACTTGGACCACCCATACTGCCCTGTCTTTCGGCCTCGCGGCCCTGTTGGCGGCACCGGCCTGCTCCCAGACACCCAGTTCCAGCGGCCCACGGCTGAAGGCCGATGCCGAGGTCTTCGATTTCGGCTATGTCCCGCAAAACGCGATTGTGGCTCACACCTACTGGCTGCGCAACACCGGAACGGATCGGGTGGAGATCACCAAGCTGCAGCCCAATTGCGGCTGCACCACCGCCCCGCTGACCGATTCGCTGGTCGAGGTGGGCGACTCGGTGCCGGTCGAGATCCTATTCGGATCGCGCAACATGACTGGCAAAGTCGAGAAGTTCACCCGGATTATCTCGAATGCCACCGGTCGGGTCCCGGCGCTGACCTTCAGGTCACATGTGCTCAAGCCCGACGAGCCCACACCGGTCTTTTCGGTGAGCCCGGCGATTGTCGATCTGGCCGGTAAAACCGAGGCCCGTATTGCCGCAAAGAATGTCTCAAACGAGCCGGTGTCGTTGCGGGTGATCAATGCGCCCGGACCGCATATCCGCTTGGACGTCAAAGAGATATCCTTGCAACCCGAGGAGAGCAAGGAAATCGGCCTCACTTTGAGCGCTTCCGCCCCGGATTCGTTTTCGCAATCGATTACGCTGGAAGCCAGCGATCCCGCCAAGACCCGTGTCACCGTCCCGATCACCCGCATCAAGCGGGAATGAAATCGGTCGTTAACACCTGACAACAAGGGGCCGTCTTAGCAGCGTTCCGGTTTGCGATAGCCGGACCCGATGTGTATAATATCCCGACTTTGGCCGCAGGCCAGTGAGGACAACCGATGATGAGAAAACGAATTACCGGAGTAGCGGCGATCGTGTTGCTGGCGACCCTGGCGGCACGTGCCCAGCAGCCGGCGCCCGCCACCCCGGCCCAACCGAATCAGCCGCGCCTGGAAGTGCCCGAGGTTGCCTTTAACTTTGGGTATGTCCCGCAGGGGGCGAGCATCTCGCACGTCTTCTGGCTGAAAAGCGTCGGAGCCGATACGTTGCGTATCACCGACGTTCGCCCTGGGTGAGGATGCACAAAGGCGCCTTTGAAAAAGAAGGTGCTTGCTGTCGGTGACAGCACAGACGTCGAGATCATCTTCAACACCGGGCACTACAGTTCGCGCACCAGCAAAAGCGCGAGCATCATCTGCAACGCGCCGGGCATGGCGCCGGCCCTGTCGATCACGGCCCACCCGGTGAAGTTCACGGATTCGCTGACGGTTTTCTACGTCAACCCGCCGCAGATCAAGCTCGATTCCCTGCGGCCGGAGGAGCAGGAGAACCCGTGGGAGTATAAACTGGCCGTCAAGAACGCCTCCAGCGAGGAACTGCAACTGTCGCTGGTGTCCTTGCCGAGCGAGTATGTGCATGTCGATCTGCCGGGCGGCTTCATCAGCCCCGGCGACGAAAAGACCATCAAGGTCAAGGTGGACCGGGACATTGCCGACGAACTCTTCAACAAGTCGTTCACTCTGGAAGCGTCCGACTCGGCCCGCACCCGTGTCACCGTGCCGATCTCCAAAGCCATGCGCTGGGGGCCGGCTCCCACATCGCCCTAACACGATCTGCCCGATTGGAACGATCCGCCCCGGTGCCGACCCACTCGGCATCGGGGCTTTTGTTGACCGCCCGAGAGCCCGACTGCGCTCTCGTGGAGAAAGGATTTCATAATGCGCCGTTCGCTCACCGTACTGGCGGCCTCGCTTGTGGCGGCGGGGACCGTCACGGCCCAGGAGGCCAAGACGCCGCCGCATGCCACCGACTCGCTCCCGTCCATCGTGAGACGCAGGGAAGGCGCGCCGCCGCCGGCCGAGCGCAAGACCAGCAACGCGCGACTGGAGCTCTCCGACAGCGAGTTTAATTTCGGCTACACCCCCCAGAAGACGAAAATCAGCCATGTCTACTGGATCCGCAACGCCGGGCCCGACACCGCGCACATCAGCGATGTCCGTCCGGGTTGCGGCTGCACGAAGGCGCCGCTGAAAAAGAAGGTGCTGGCGCCGGGGGATTCGACCGACGTGGAAGTGATCTTCTCCACCGGCATGTACAGCAGCCAGACCCGCAAGAGCGCGACCATCGTCTCCGATGTGGCGGGGAATGTGCCCTCGATCTCGTTCAACGCCTACCCGACGCCACGGATCGATTCGCTGGCGCCGGTCACCTTCATTCCGTCGCTGGTTGATCTCGATTCGGTCACACAGACCGGCGGCGGCGGGATCGAGGTCAAGGTGCGCAACACTTCCGCCGAGCCGGTTTCGCTGGCGCTGGTGTCGGCGCCGCATGAATGGTTCACCATCCAACTGCCCGGCGGACCGATCGCCCCCGGCGGTGAGGAGACGATCCGGGTGGAGTACGCCGGAGCGATTGCCGGCGAGATAGTGAGCAAATCGTTCACCGTGCAGGTCTCCGACACGGCATCAACGCGGTTCACGATCCCCATCCAGAAGCAGAAACGCTGGGGTCCCACGCCGACCTCATCGGCGAATTAGCCCACGGCCGGCCAGACGTCACAGCCCCGCGCATCCGGCGCGGGGCTTCCTGTTTCCGGACGGGCTTCAGGTGCGGAACAGGATCGACTCGCGCTCAAACAGCCGCGTGGTGACAAACAGCGCGAAGAAGGCATACAGGACAGTGGAGAGAAACACCAATCCCAGCAGGAGCGGATTCTGGGTGCCGAGGATGACATCGCGCAGCGCCAGCGAGATGTTCACCACCGGCACCAGCGCCAACCCGATGTTCAATTCGATTCCGGGCACCAGACTGATCATCGCCGGGAAGATCGCGCCCAATAGCAGCGGCGTGGTGTAACTCTGCCCCTCCTTGAAACTGCGCGCGGCGATCGACACGGCGATCAGAAGCGAGGAAAACAGCACGGCGGTGGGAATCATCAGCAGGATGATATACGCCAGCGACTCGCCCGACAGCGAAAACGCCTTGGCCATCTCGAGGTCGGGCTCCGAGGCACCGAACCCCACCGCCCCGAACTTGAAGGTCACCAGCATCGAGGCGGTCGACAGCAACATGGTGATGATGCCGGCGGTGAACACGGTCAGGAATTTCCCCGCCGCCAGATCCCAGCGTGAGACCGGCGCGACAAGAAGTGTCTCGAGCGTGTTGCGTTCCTTTTCGCCGGCGGTGATGTCGAGCGCCGGGTACATCCCGCCGGTCAGCATCAGCACGACGAGCATGTAGGGCAAAAGCGCGGCGAAGAAGACGCCCGACTGTTTGGCCAGGGGCGCGACGTCGATGGCGGCGGGGACGATCGGGCGCAGGGCGCTCTGGTCCATCCCCACTCCGGCCAGACGCGCGGCGACCAGCGAGTCGCGCACGCGCAAGAGCCAATCCTCGATATGTTCGCCGGCGGCATCGGAACGGATGTCGGCCTGATCGGAGAAGATGCGGACCACGGCCGAATCGCCGGCCGTCAGGCGCGTGTTTATGTCCGACGGCAGTTCGATAACCGCCCGCACGACTTTGGCGTCGATGGCGCGGTAGTAGAGTCTCGCCCGAATCGAGTCGGGAACGACGGTTGGATCATCGGACAGAAGTTGCTCGACCGTCGCACGGTCCTCCGGAGCGTCGGCCAGCAGAAAGGCGCGCACGGTGTCGGGCGCAATCCACTTCACTTGTGGCAGCCCGGCAAAGAGCTCGTGCGATGCCGCCCCGGCCGACGGCGGGAGGGCCAGGATCAGATGATCGGCCGCCTTGGTCTTCTCAATCTGCGACGAGATGACCGAACCCAATCCCATCCCCATCAGCGGATAGATGAGAATCGGCACCAGCACCATCGAGATGATGGTGCGGCGGTCGCGCAGGATATCGACCAGCTCCTTGGCAAAGACAATCCGGGCGCCACGCAGGCGGTTCATGCGGAGCCCCCGTCGATGAAGCTCACAAAGATGTCATCCAGATCATTGCGTCCGGTGCGCCGGCGGAACTCCTCGAGCGTCCCTTCGACGCGCATCCGTCCGGCATGAATGATGCCGATGCGGTCGCACAGACGCGCCGCCTCGTGCATGACATGCGTCGAGAGCAGGACCGACTTGCCGCGGGTCTTGGCGTCGCCAATGAATTCGACAATCGCGCGCGAGGTGACGACGTCGAGCCCGACGGTCGGCTCGTCGAGAATGAGCACGGGCGGGTCATGGATGAGCGTGCGCGCGATCGAGGCGCGCTGCTTCTGCCCGGCGGAGAGTTTGTCGACACGCCGGTCGACGAACTCGTGGAGGCCGAGCCGCTCGATCAGCGCGGCGCTGCGCTCGCGAATGAGGGAGTCGTCCATGCCGGAGAGCCGTCCGAAGTAGGCCATGATCTCGCGGGGCGTGAGGCGCCAATACAGCCCGGTCGATCCGGTGAGGAATCCGATCTGCGCGCGCACCGCCGCCGGCGCCGCCACCGCGTCATGGCCGTTGATCGTGATGGTCCCGGCGTCCGGTCGGAGCATGGTGGCCAGCATGCGCAGGGTGGTGGTCTTGCCGGCGCCGTTGAGTCCGAGGAGACCGTAGATCTCCCCCTGGCGGACCTGAAAGGAGACGTCATCCACGGCGCGGACGGGTCCGCGCTTCTTGTCGTGGAAGGACTTGCTGAGGCGCTCAACGATGATCATGCGCGGTGCGGGTCGCGGCCTTTCCTGCCGGGGTCAACGGCCCCGCTCGAATTCGCCCGATTGGACGCGCCGCTCCCAGACCGGATCGCGCTTCTCGCCGCGGGCCGACGAGGTCACCAGTTGATAGTCGCCATATCCATTCTCGTCGACAAACAGAAAGTATGCCGAGCCCTGCCCCGGCAGGCTCTCGTAATTCCACTTCTCGGCGGCCTCGCGCCCGGAGGCGAAGGGGAAGCGGTCGATCTGGTCGGGCGGGCCATAGACGATGTAGACCCGTCCCTGATCGCTGCGCCAACCGTCGGTGCGGTTGCGGAAGCCGACCGAGAACCGCTCGTTGGCGAAGTTGAGACGCCGGAGGTGCTCGTCGCGGAATTCGTTGATCGGCGTGTCGGGCGTTGGGTCGCGGTCCTTCCAGAATTGCACCATGAAGTTCCGTTTGCCCAGTGGACTGAGCGACTCGAAGGTCTCCATCTCGCCCGCGCGGGCGATGTAGGCCATGATCGTGCGCAACTGCTCGATCTCCTCGTCGGTGAGCGTATCGCCGACCGCCGCCACCACCTGGAAGGGCTTCTCGACGGTGGCGGTGCGCGCGGTCGCGGGGTCGGTCACGCTGGCGCGGAAACGATACACCCCCGCCGCCAGGTCGCGCACGCTGATCGAACTGGCCAGCACCGCCGAGGAACCGGGCTTGGTCAGGGTCTGCGGCGGCAGCGACCGCGCCGGCGACCCGTCGGTGGGAACGATGGCGAATTCCACGGCATAGTTCGGACTGGCCTGGCTGTCGACCGCGAGATTGTAGGCCTCCAGATAGAAGTTCAGCCGCGGGCGCGACGGTCCCACCAGCCCGCGGCAGTCGGGATAGACTTTGTACTGGTTTTTGACCAGCACATCCAGCGGCCGTTCGACGGTGTCGGGCGGCATCCGCACGATGTCGTAGCCGAACTCCACATCCGAGAGCATGAGCGCGCCGCCAGAGTGATCGTCGACACGGAAGGGATACGCCGCTTCCGCCGACGACTTGTCGGTCAGGTCGATGGCGACCACGCGGGCGGTGTAGAGCCCCGGCGGAATTTCCAGCCAGCAGGCAAAGAAGTGGGTGAAGTTGGAGTCGCTCAATTCGCTGGAGTCGGACACGACCGAAACAAAACCGCTGCCGACCGAGTCGACGGGTTGTCCGGTGGAGTCGGAGACATGCACCCAGGTGAAGACATCGGCACGGATCGCATCATCCAGCCGGCGGAACGCGAGGTCGGCGCGGCGCAGTTCAAAGTAGAACTCGACATAGCCATTGGGCAGGCCCGGGTTCATCCGGAAAACCGCGCAATCGGACCACATGCGCAGATCGCCGGTGGCGTCATGCGCAACGGCCGCGGGGACGGCGGCCAGGAGGATTCCCCAGACCATCAGGCATCCAAACAGGATCGGCTTGCGCATCGGCACTCCCACGAACGTTTAACGAATGATGCCATCGTACGGATACTGCAGCTGGTATTCGCCGTTGCCGTTGACGTCGACAAACAGGAACCGCCGCCGCTGTGCATAGTACGACCAGATCTGATAGGGTTTGCTGCCGCGCTCAAACGGATGGCGCTCGATCTCATCGGGTTCGCCGTACTTGACGTACACGGTGCCGTAGTCGGTGCGCCAGCCGCGCATGAACGCGGTGGTGAAATGCAAATCGGCGTGGCGGATGCGCCGGTAGTACTCATCCTGCCACTCGTTGTCGTCGGTCTCGGGGCTGGGATCCTTCGAGCGCCAGAAGGCGGTGAACGCCTCGACGCGCTTCTCCGGCGGCGTGTTGCGCAGGGATTTCAGCTCGTCATGCGTGGCGATGTGGACCAGCATGTTGACCGCCTCCTCCCAGTTCTCCTCGACCATGCCGGCCATCGACCAATCGACCCAGAACGGGATCTCCAGGGGCGTGCCGAGGACCTCGCCCGCCGCGTTCATCAGGCGCACGCGCAGCGTGGCTTCGCCGGTCTTGAAGTCGGTCAGCGGGCTCCGGTAGACAATCGGAACACGCTCCGCGGTATCGATCACCGGGATGGTGTCGGTCTGCGTCTTACGGCCGTAGCGCTGGTCGGCTTCGATCTGCAGAAAGGCCGCGTCGGGGGCGACATCGCGATAGATTTCCAAATACATCGCAATCCGGTCCTTCGATGAGGCAAAGGCGCGGGTGACGCTGGGCACCAGCCCCAAGTCTCCGTGCTTGAAGCGCGGCAGATCGGGGGCCTCGGCGGTCGGATCAAAGAACATCGGCCCGCCCACCGGCCAGCGGTCGCCGCGGGCGTCGTTCAACGGCAGATTCTCCTTGCGCGTGTAGGAGCCGCCGGAGACACGGTCGGTCAGGGTCACGCTGAGTTCGTAGTCATCGGGCGCCACGGTCATGCTGAGGATGTTGACCAGATACCCCGACGGGTTGCGTGTCTCCTCGAAATCCGGGAGCGCGTAGTTCTCGCGTTCGCTGACCGAGGCGGCCTGGCGGTCGCTGTGGGAGGCGAGAATGGCGCTGATCTCATAGGCGGCGACATAGAACTCGGCCGTTGCGGCGGTGTCCCCGGTGGGCGCCGTGGTTCCCAGCCCGGCTTCGGTGGTCTTCATCGTGCGGCGGACATACGAGAGCCGTGGGTTGACGATCTTGTAGTAGCATTCGATACGGAGACTGTCCTTGCCGGCACGGAAGGCGGCCCAATCCAGGTCAAAGACCGGCACGCCCGGAGGCGGGAGATTGGAGAACTCGACCTGCGCCGGGACAGGCGCCGCGGTCAGAACCAGCATGGCCGCCAGCGCGGCCGCCGCCCGTCGAGCCGTTTTCGTCGCAGACTCCCCCATAGACCATTCCCCTCAATATTACAGCCCAAAGGCCAATATATTTCAGCGCCCATTCGGACACCATCCAAAACGGGAAACGCCGGACGTCCCCGGCGCAATCCCTATTCGTAGCGGAGACTGACGATCGGGTCGACGCGGGCGGCCCGGTAGGCGGGGTAGATGCCGAAGACCAGCCCCACCATCACGGCCACGGTGAAGGCGATGATGATCCACAAGGGTGAAACCGCCGCCGGCAGCGGCGAAAGGGCATTGACCAGGAAAGCGATCAATATGCCGAACAGGATGCCGATCACCCCGCCCACGCCGGAGAGCGTCATCGCCTCGATCAAAAACTGCCAGACGATGTTGGCGCGTCGCGCCCCCATCGCCTTGCGGATGCCGATCTCCCGCGTGCGCTCCGTCACCGAGACCAGCATGATGTTCATCACCCCGACGCCGCCCACCATCAGGCCGATCGAAGAGATCACCGTCATCGCGATGTAGATGGCCCCGGTGATGCTGCGGTACTGCTCCATGAGCGAGTCCTGCGTGAAGACGGCGAAGTCCTCCGGCTTATCGTAGGGCACCCCGCGGCGCCGGCGCATCAGTTCGGTGATCTGATCGATCGCGGCCGCCATCTGCGTCGGGTCCTTGGCGCGGCAGGCCAGCCAGAGCTCCTTCTCCCAGGGATAGAGCTTGGCGAAGGTCGCGTAGGGAATACGAATGTAGTTGTTGGAGTCTTCACCGAGAAACGATTCGCGCTTGGCCGCCACGCCGATCACGAGATAGCGGTGGTTGTTGAGGAGGATCTCCTTGCCGACCGGGTCCAATCCCGGGAAGAGCGCCTCGGCCACCGAGGAACCAAGCACACAGACCATGCGCCGGAAGTGATTGTCGATGTCGGTGAAGAATCGTCCTTCGGCCATTTCGATATTGTTGACCACGATGTACGAAGGCAGGACGCCGGCCAGATCGGGCCGCAGCGCCTCGTTTTGGCCATAGCGCGCCTTGTTGCCGCCCGGCGCCCAGTAATGATTCTCGGGCGAAACCGCGTCGACGGCCGGGCAATGCTCGAGGATGGCGATGGCGTCCTCGTAGACAATCCCCTTGCGGTTGCGCTCCTCGGAGGAGCGCGGCCCGAATCGGATTCCGGGTTTGAACTTCGAGACGAAGATCACGTTGGAGCCCAGCGACTCAATCTGCCGCGCCATTGAGTTGTTGAGCCCGGTGATGAGCGACACCATGCCGATGACGGAACTGACGCCGATCAGGACGCCGAGGACCGTCAGAAACGCGCGCAATTTGTTGGCCTGAATGGCGGCCAGCGCCATCGCCATCGCCTCGCGCATTTCGAACATGGTGATCTTCATGGCTTATTCGTAGCGCAACGCCTCGATGGGATCGAGCCGCGCCGCCTTCATCGCCGGGTAGACGCCGAAGATCGTGCCGATGCCGCCGGAGACCAGCACGCCGGCGATCACCGACCAGATTTCGATGCCCATCGGCATGCCCGAGAGCCCGGAGAGGACCCAGCCGGCCAGGGCGCCCAGCCCGATGCCGAGCGTGCCGCCGACCACCGACAGCGTCAGCGATTCGGAGAGAAACTGCCACATGATGTTCACCCGCCGCGCGCCGATCGCCTTGCGGATGCCAATCTCGCGCGTGCGCTCGGTCACCGAAACCAGCATGATGTTCATGATCACGATCCCGCCGACCACCAGCGCGATCGAGGAGATGCCGATCATCACCACAAATGCGCCGCGCGAGAAGTTTTCCCACATCGTCATGATGTCGCCGGCGGTGTAGATCTCGAAGTCGTCGTCCTCGCCGTAGTTCAACTTGTGGCGGGCGCGCATAATCATGCGCACTTCGTTTTGCGCGTCGTCCATCGACTCGAAGGAATCGGCCTTGACGAAGACGTCCAGCGAGCGACGTTCACCGAAATGCTTCTGGAAGGTGGACAGCGGGATGATGACGTAGTTGTCCCGGCTCTGGCCGAGAGTCGAGCCGCGGCGCTTGCCGTTGCCGATCACCGTATAGTCGCGGCCGCCCAGGCGGATCGTCTGGCCGATGTGGTTGACGCCGGGAAACAGGTTGTCGATCAGGTCGTAGCCGATGAAGGCGACAGGACGGCGGTGTTCGTTGTCGGATTCGGTCGGGTAGTAGCCGTTTTCGATGTCGAAATCGACGATGTTGGGAAAGTTGGCGGTCGAGCCCATGATCCAGACATCATCGATGTGCCGGTTGCCCGCCTTGGCGGTGCGCGAGGTGATGCTGCGCGCCCCGACCTCGGCGCAATGCGCGCATCCCTGCGCGATGGCCGCCACATCCTGCAACTGGATCCTGCGGCGCCGCGAGCGCTCCCACCACTGGTCCTCGCTGGTGATGATCCCCTCGCGGTCCATCATGAACGTCGTCGCGCCGAGGGTGGAAATCTCGGCGGCGACATACTGGTTCATCCCGGTGATCAGGGAGACGATGGCAATGATGGTGGCGACGCCGATGATGATGCCGATCAGCGTGAGGATGGAGCGCAGCTTGTTGCCCCAGATGGCGGCCAGCGCCAAGCGCGCGCTTTCGAAAAACTGCAACATGGCTCAGCCCGGCGTCAGGCGGCCCGGCGACCCCGTTCCTCTTTCTCCACCTTGCCGTCGCGGATATGGATGATCCGGTTGGCGTAGGCGGCGACATCGTGCTCGTGCGTGACGAGGATGATGGTGTTGCCGGCCCGGTGCAGCCGGTCGAAGAGGCTCATGATCTCCAACCCGGTCTTGGTGTCCAGGTTGCCGGTGGGCTCGTCGGCCAGAATCAGCGACGGGTTGTTGACCAGGGCGCGCGCGATGGCGACACGTTGCCGCTGCCCGCCCGACAACTGATTTGGGCGGTGGGTCATGCGGTCGGCAAGGTCGACCATCTCCAGCGCCCGTTTGGCCATGTCGATGCGCTGCTCGGCGGGTGTGCCGTTGTAGATGAGCGGCAGTTCCACGTTGTGCAGCGCGGTGGCGCGCGGCAGGAGATTGAAGGTCTGGAAGACGAATCCAATCTCCTTGTTGCGGACGTAGGCCAGTTCGTCGTCATTCATCGTCGCGACCTGGCGGCCGTTGAGCTCATACGTGCCACGCGTCGGCGTGTCGAGACAGCCGATTAGGTTCATCAGCGTCGATTTGCCGGAGCCGGAGGGGCCCATGATGGCGAGATACTCGCCGCGGGCCACGTTGACCGACACGCCGCGAAGGGCATGAACCTCTTCCTCGCCGACCACGTAGGTCTTCCATAAATCCTGGGTCACAATCAGATCGCCATGATCCGCCATTGAAGTCTCCGCTGGGATTAAGTCTCGCTGGGACCGCCGCTTTTGCCCTCGGGCTCGATTTCGACCTTGTTGCCGTCTTCCAATTCGCGCAGCGTCCGGAACGGCCCGACAATCACGACGTCTCCCGGCTGCAGTCCGGACACAATCTCGATATTCTGCTGATCGGCGATGCCGGTGGTGACCCGGACAAAGCGGGCGCGGCCGTCGCGCACAACGAAGACACCCTCCAGCGGCTTTTTCTTCTCGTCTGAATCGGCGCCAACGGTGTCGGTCGCGGCGCTGTCGGTGACGGCGGCGGCCAGAGGTGTCGGGCCCGCCGACCCCGTGTCGCCGGCGCCGGCCTTCTGGCCCTTCTTCAGCAGCTCTTCATCGCGCAGGACCACCGCGCCGATTGGGACTTTGATCACGTCCCTCCGCTCGTCGGTGGTGATGTCGCAGGTGGCGGTCATGCCCGGCTTGATGTTGGGCACCGTGTCGGTCACCAGGATCTTGACGAGAAAATTGGTCACCTGGTCCTGGGTTCCCAGGCCGGTGACCTGGGCGGTGTTGCCGATCTGGCTGACCCGCCCGGCGAAGACCGTGTCGGGGAAGGCATCGAGTTCGATTTTGACCGGCTGGTTGAGTTCAACGTTGGCGATGTCGGTCTCGTCGACTTCCACTTCGATTTCGATCACCGACAGGTCGGAAATCACCATGATGACCGATGCCTGGTAGTTGAGCGAGCCCATGACGATTTCACCGACCTCGGTGGGAAGATTGGTGATGTAGCCGTCAATGGGTGATGTGATCTTGGTGTAACTGAGGCTCTCGCGCGCCTGGTCGACGGCGGCGCGGGCCTGTTCGAGCCGCGCCTTGGCCGATTCCAGCGACGCCTGGGCGGTCTGGTGGCGGGTCTCGGCGGCGTCGTATTCCTGCTGTGAGGTCAAGCCTTTTTCGAAGAGCGCCTTGACGCGGTTGTAGGTCAATGCGGCCTCGCGCGCCGCGGCTTCATCGTAGGCGAGATTCGCCTTGGCCGCCTCGTAGCCCGCCGCCGCGGACCGCAGTTGCGCCTCATACGTGCGCGCATCGATCTGCGCCAACAAGTCGCCCTTGGCAACCCGCTGACCTTCCACCACCGGCATGTGCACGATCTCGCCGGAAACGTTGGCGGAGATTTTCACTTCGGTGCGCGGCCGGACTTTGCCGGTCGCGTTGACCAGCGAAACGATCCGGCCCCGCTGTGCTTTGGCCGTCTTGACCTTGAAACTCTTCTCGGAGGAGCGCGTGAAGTTGGCCACAATCAGCAGGATGACCAACAGGGCAATCCCGCCGATGATGAAGAATTTCCTGCGCCCTTTCTTGATCGCCACGATTCACCTGCCGACCGCGGTCCTGCGACTGCGTCCCATTGCCGTTTAGCGACGGCCGATGGCGTTTTCCAGCCGCGCCACGGCCAGATATTGATCATACAACGCATTGACCCGCGCGGTTTGCGCCTCGGTCAACGACGCCTGCGCGTCGAGCAGATCGAGGATGGTCGCCGCGCCGAGATTGTACTTTTCCTGGGCGAGGTTGAAATCCTCCTGCGCCGAGGCCTCGGTCTGCTCGGCCAGTCGGCGGCTCTCGTTGGCCAGCTCCACACCGAGATACGCCTGCTTGACCGCCAGATCGACCGCCGAGGCGGTCTGCTGCTCGCTTTCGCGGGCATACTTGAGTCCGACCTTGGCGTTGGAGATGGCGGTCTTCCAGTGGAACGCGTCAAAAAGCGTAAACCCCAGCGAGGCGTTGACCGACCATGTGCCATAATCGCCGTCGAACTTCAGCAGATCGTCGCGGTTTTGCGGCGTGAAGTTGCGCGAGGCGCTCCATGAGAAGGTCGGAAACAACGTCGACCGGGCGATGCCCATCTCGTTTTTGGCGACGCGGACATTGGCTTTGGCGGCCAGCATGTCCGGCGACTCCTTGCGCGCCATCGCCAGCGCTTCGGCGTAGGTCGGATGCGCCGGGTCTTCCAGAGGCACGTCGGCAATCTCCAGCGCCTCGTCCACCGGCCGATTGAGGATCGAATTCAGGTTGGCCATGTTGGTCTGGACGTCGTTTTTGCGCTGCAGCAGGAGCAACTGGGCGTTGCCGACTTCCACCTTGGCCTTGAGCACTTCCGAGAGCGAAGCCGACCCCAACTCATACTTGCTTTCGATCGTCTTATGAAATTGCTCGGCGCGGCGCACGGCGGCTTCCTGCACGCCGACCAGTTTTTGCGCCTTCAGCAGGTCGAAGTAGGCCTGCTTGACGCCCAACACGAGCGCGTTTTCGGCGCCGCGCAGGTTCTCGGAGGAGACGGCGCGGCTGTGATAGGCCTGCGCCACCCGGTAGACATTGGCGCCGCCGTCAAAGAGCGTCTGCCGCAGATTGAAGTTGGTCGACCACGAGGTCGAGGAACCGCCGGGCGATTCCACAAACTGCCCGGTCGTTGGGTCGAAGATCACCGTCGAGGGGAACTTGTAGTAGCTGTAGTTGTATCCGTGCGACAGCGACGGCAACAGATTGCCCCAGGCGCTCCAGATGCCCTGGCCGGTGCGGTGATACCCTTCGCGGGCCGACGGCAGGCCGTAGGCGGCCGAGCCGTTGGTCGCCAGCGCCCGGTCGATGCACTGCTGGAGCGTCAGCGTTTCCGCCCGCACCGTGGTTGCCGACGCCGTCAGACACACCAGCGCCGCGATGATTGCCTTCCCGAAGTTGCGTCCCATGCACCTCTCCTTCATCGATCACCCTCCGCCCCTGCGGGCGCTTTTCACGTGCCCAGATTGATGCCCAGAGTGGCCAGGCCGCCCTGGATCAGAACCCACACAAACCAGACCGAAAAGACCGCGGTCACCGACTTGGACATCGGCGCCGGACCGAGAATCGAGACGGCCAGCGACGACAGCCAGACTTGCCAGAGACCGAACAACTCAAATGACGACAGCACCTTCTTGATAAACGGGTTGGTGTCCGGCGATGTCAGCACCCCCAGACCCAGCGACACATCCATCGAGCCCTTTGCCGCCACCAACGGCACGACAACCAACGTCCCCAGAATCGTTAGCATCCCGGTCCAGGCGTAGGCGTTGAGCATTGGGAGGAACCGGGCGTTGCCGCCCAGCAGAATGTTGGCGATAAACAGCAGCACCGCCGCGACAAAGAGCAGCGCGATCAACTGAAAGACCGGCGCCAACAGCATGAACAGCGGGTTGTCAAAATTCTCGGCCATCCCATCGATAATTTCCTGCCGCTGTTCGGCGGAGATGCCAGGATTGTTGGCCAACTGCTTTTCCACCTGCTCCATCTGCGTCGCCCTGATGATCGGACGGATGGGATAGTAACCGGCGATCGAGACGGCGCCGATGATGAGCCAGAGGATCACCCACTCATGACCGCCGCCAATCGCGGCAAAAAGCCGGCGCGGATTGACGTAGAGATTCCACAGTTTGGCGAAGAAACTGAGCCGTTCGCGCGATGGCGCCGTCGCAGCGTCCGTGTTGTCGACCGGCAGGTCCTCTGTCATCACCACATCCACCTCCCCGTTACGGAACGAGAGTCGCCCGTCCCGCCTGCGACGTGACATGCGAACAACAGACGTTGAGCGCTTGTGAAAGTTTCATCTTTCCCCGGCCTGGTTCCGCCGTCCCGACCGGCCGCAGCGGCCGCGCGAGCACCCGTCGGAATTCAGAGAGGGCGGAATATACCGCATCCGACGGTTGTTCAGCAAGCCACCCCGGTGGCGGCGTCAGAGCGGGATTCCTAGTAGTCGGCGCCGAGCGAGAAATAGAAGGCGGGCCGGTCGGCCACCGAATCGAGGTCGGTGCGCCAGGCCTGATCGAAGCGCAGAACGACAAATCCCAGGTTGGCCCGCAGGCCATAACCGAAGGACATCTTGATGTCCTTCAGGCGAAAACCGTCCTGCGATGTCGCGCCCTGAAAGCGGTCGCTGTCGGTCCAGGCGGCGCCGATGTCGGTAAACAACGCGCCCCCGACGCGCGAGAGCACTATGGGCAACGGGAAGCGCATCGCCAGATAGTCGACGAACGGGAAACGGAACTCGACATTGGCCATCGCGAACTTGTTGCCGGAAATCGCATAGTAGTCGTAGCCGCGAAACGGCGTGATCACCTGCGAAAAGTAGAGTCCATCGACGTCGTAGACATCCGACCGCGCGATGTCGGAGCCGATCCAGTTGCTGACGCCGCCGAGGTAGAAGCGCTTGGGGTTGTCGCCGCCCGACACGCCCCCGGCAGCGCGCAACCCGAGACTGTAACGGCCGCTGATACGGAGGTACTGCCGCATATCGGCGGTGAACGCCTGGTAGGCCACACCCTCCGAGAGACCCGCCGGGGCCGCCTCGAGCGTCAGTCGGTAACGCCGGCCGCTCATCGGGCCGGTCAGTCCCCAGTTGGCGTTGTCGTGCACCAACGACAGCGCGCCCAGCCCGACGCGATCGGAACGGTCATCGTAGTCGCCGGTCTGCGGGTTGGGATCGAAGTAGCGGCGGTCGATGAAGATCATCATCGCGTCGAACTCCAGGCGGGTAAAGCGCGAGAACGGTCGCGAGGCGATTCCCTGAAAACCATAGGTGCGGTCGGAGAACAACCGGTCGTCGAAATCGAGGTAGTAGTACTTGGAATGGAAGATGCCAAACCCCCAGTCGATGCGCTTGGGGCGGTAGGCGTAGAAGATCTGGATGTTGGACTGATCAATCGTGTTGATCAGGTCGGAGGCGATGAAGATCTGGTGGTCGCCGAGATAGTCGGAGATCACGAAGTAGGACTGCCCGCGCAATCCGAAGAAGGTGTCATAGCCCAGCCCGCCGGTCACCAGATCGGGTGAGAACTTGAGTTTGTATTTGTGCACCTCAAAGCCGGTGTCGGGCACAGCCGCCGCGTCCGACGCGGCGGTGTCGGAGGATGAAAGCACGGGCGCCGGCGCGACAGCGGCCGCGGTGTCCGGCGTTACCGCTTGCGCGCCGGAGTCCGAAGCGGCATTGGAATCGGCCGCCGCGACGGTGTCGACCGGCGGCAGTGGCTGCTTGCGAAACGGGCTTTCGGCGCGCTTGACATAGGAGGTGAACTCCAAGTCCTCCTCGAGGGCCTTGGGCGCGCGCTCCTCCAGTTCGATATCACGCCGTTGCACAAACTGCCCGGAATCGGCGCCGGCCAGCCGCCGCACAAACGCGGTCGGCGCCAGGTGGCCGAGCGAATCGCCGCGCGGACGAATCTCCTTGATCAGAAAGACATCGAAGCCGCCCTTGAAAAACGCGGAGAAGGCGATGTTCTGGCCATCGGGCGACCAACTCGGCGAAAAGCAGCCGGAGAGCGCATCGGTGATCGGATACTGACGCGCGGCGCCCGAATCGACCACATAGAGGTTGTAGATGCCATTGAGATTGGAGACATAGCAGATACGCTCGCCGTCCGGCGCGTACACCGGCATCTTCGACTCGGCGTCATCGTTGGTGATCGGACGCGCCACCCCGGCGTCGAGGTCGGCTTCGAAGATGTTGTAGCGGCCATAGCGGAATGTCCGCGGCTCCTGGGTCTTGCCCAGCAGCAACGGGCGTGTCGAGTCCGACGGACGGTCGCTGGCAAAAACCAGACGATTGCCGTTGGGGGCAAACTCGGGATCCTGCTCATCGAAACGGTCATCGGTCAATTGCGTCACCTGCGCGGTGGCCAAATCGACACGGTACAGATCGTTGGCGTCATGGCGGCAGGCGACCAGCACGACCGATTGGCCGTCGGGCGCATAGGTCGGCGAGCGCAGCGACGTGAAACCCTTCAGACGGATCGTGCGGTCATCCCCCTTGCCATCAACATTGGCCAGGTAGAGCACATCGGCGCCGCCGGACTTGGCGATCAGGGCGAGGGTGGAGCCATTCGGCGAAAAACTCATTCCGGAGAGATAGGAGTGGAGCGACTCGAAGCGATCGGAGGAGCCGCCCTTCAGCACCCGCTGCAACTTCTTGCCGTCGACGACCGAGACGATCTTGACTTCGGTGTAATCGTCGCGCTCGGAAATGAGCGCCAGACGGTCGCCGCGCGGCGAGAAGACCGGCTTGTCGTTGTAGTAGGAGCCGTCCTTCTCGTGGTCGGTCAACTGCGTGGCGAAATCCTTGGGCTCCTCGCGCTGGGAGATTTCCGGCCAGTATTCCTTGCGAAGCCGTTTTTGCCATTCGTCGTTGAATTCACGCTCCCCCATGCCGATGGATTTGCGCAGGACATTGTCCATCGTCATCTCGAAGCGCCCCTTGCTCAGCAACTCGGCGATCTTCGCTTCGCCGTAGCGCTCCGCCAGGTAGAGCACCGCCGACTGTCCCTGCTTGTAAGCCAGATACCCGCCCACGTATTGCAGCGGCATCAGGTAACCGTGCACCGTGGCATCACGGATCACCATGTCCGCGAAGGTGTCCCAGCCATGGCGCGAGGAGTACTCGGCGAACCCTTCGGCAAACCACAGCGGCAGATCGAAGAAGGAGCGGCGGGAGATGATCGAGCCGACCCCTTCGCCGTACATCTTGTCGAAAGTGACCGCATGAGTCAGTTCGTGATGCAGGACGTGCCGGAAATCCTCATACGAGCCGGTGAAGGGCATGACCATGCGGTTCTTAAACGACTCGGTGAATCCGCCCACCCCTTCCGGCAGCAGACTCTCGGTGACATTGGTTTGCTGGAACTCGTTGTGGGACTGGTAGATAATCGTCGGGACACGACGGCGCAACTGGTGGTCCAGCTGCGCGGAAACATCGACGTAGGCCGACTCGAGCACCGCGACGGCAAAGACCGCCAAGTCGTAACCGCCCTCGTAGAAGTAGACATCGAAGTGCTCGGAGGTGATGTAGTTCCAGTGGAAGTTACCGTACTGGACCTTGTTCTGCCCGAACCATTGCGCCTGCGCGTTGGAAGCGGGCCCAAGCAGACAGAGCGCGAGCAACAGGCACCAGACTCTTGTCATCCTGATCTCCGGCATTGTGTCCAGACAGCGGGACCGCGCGACTTGTTAACCCCGGCGGCGCGGCGGAAGCGCTCTGCCCCCTGCTTAGAAACTATATGGGCGGGCGGGAGTTCCAGTGAAAACCACGGGCTATTCGTCTTTGGCGCGTTGGATGTCGGCCCCCAGCCCGGCGAGTTTGACCTCGAGGTGATCGTACCCTCTGTCGATGTGATACACCCGACGGACCTCGGATATTCCCTCGGCGCCGAGGGCGGCCAGGACCACGCCCGCCCCGGCACGGATGTCGGCGGCCATCACCGCCGCGCCATGCAGACGCGGTACGCCCGAAATACGGGCCTCGTCGCCGGAAATCTGAATATCGGCCCCCATCCGGGTCATCTCCATGGCATGGGAAAACCGATTGGGAAAGACTGTATCGGAGACCAGCGAGGCGCCATCGGCCACGGCCAACAATGCCAGGATTGCCGGCTGCAGGTCGGTGGGAAAGCCGGGATAGGGAAAGGCAATGACCCGTGTTGGCCAGAGCTTGGCCGGCCCGGTCACGGTCATGGTCTGCCTGCCGCATGAGATCGTGCAACCCATCTCGCGCAACTTGGCGGTGACCGCCTCCAGGTGCGACGGGGTCACGTCGGTGAGTTCGACTGTGCCGTTGGTGATGCCGGCGGCCATCATGAAGGTGCCGGCTTCGAGGCGGTCGGGAATCGGGCGATGCTCGCAGCCACGCAGCGATTTGACCCCCTCGATCCGGATCGTGGTGGTGCCGGCGCCGGTGATCCGGGCGCCCATCTTGTTGAGGAAATCGGCGACATCTTCGATTTCCGGATCGCAGGCGGCGTTGACCAGCACCGTCTCCCCCGGCAGCATTGCCGCGCCGATCATCAGGTTCTCGGTGCCGGTGTGGGTGGGACGGTCGAAGACAAACGTGGCCGCCTTCATGTTCGCCCCGTCACCATGGACGTAACCGTGGTCTTCGACAAACTTCACACCCAGCGCTTCGAAGCCTTTGATGTGAAGGTCCACCGGACGCGGCCCGAAAGCACAGCCGCCGGGTAGCGACACTTTGGCCTCGCGGAGACGGCCCAGTAGCGCCCCCAGGTAGAGGAACGAGGCGCGCATGCGGCGCATGAGATCGTAGGGGACCTCGTGCCCCGTCACACCGGAGGCGTCGATCGTCAGCGTCTGGGCCTGGGCGTCGTAGACACAGCGCGCGCCGACATGCTCGCAGACGGCAATCGCGGTGCGGATGTCGACCAGATCGGGAATGTGGGTTAAGACCGTCTTGCCGGATTCGGCCAGCAGGGCCGCGCAGATGATCGGCAGAGTGGAGTTCTTCGAGCTGTCAATCCGGACCGTGCCGGAGAGTTTCCGTCCACCCTTGATGACGAATTTGTCCAATATCCCCTCGCTGCGCGGCGGAACCATCCGCCGGCGCCGTCAAGTATCACCCGCCGTCAACCCCTGTCAAGCCATACTCCGCCGCGGCGTGGATCCGTCCTTGGGTCATTGGCGGCCGGGATGTATCATGTCCCCGCAATGTCCGATGACCGCCCCGTGCTCTTCTTCTCCGACGCCCACTTCGGGGCCCACGCCCCGACGCAGGAACAGGAGAAGATTCGTCGCTTCACCGGCTTTCTACACCATGCGCGCGCAATCGGCGCGGAGGTTTTCTTCCTCGGTGATCTTTTTGATTTCTGGTTTGAATACAAGCACTGGATTCCGCACCACCCGGTCGAGGTGACCGCCGCCATCCGCGAACTGACCGCCGCCGGATGCCCTTTTCACCTGGTCATCGGCAATCATGACTGCTGGGCGCGGGATTTCTTCCCCCGCCAACTGGGGACGGAACTGCACCGCGGCGACCTGACCATCAACCGGCAGGGACTGCGGCTGTACATCTCCCACGGCGACGGCAAGGCGCCGTCCGACCGTGGGTATCGGGCGCTGAAAAAGGTCCTGCGGTCGCCGGTGTCGATCTGGCTTTACCGCCACATCCCCGCCGACTGGGCCTTCCGGCTGGCCAATTACTCCTCGGGACGCTCCCGCGACCTGACCGGCAAGCGGCCGCCGAAGTTCCTGGAGGAGTATGACCGCGTCGCCGCCGACTTGCTCAAGGCCGGCTTCGACGCCGTCATCATGGGGCATGTCCATCAGGGATGGGTGCGCCGGATCGGCAACGGCTGGTGGGTCAATACCGGCGAGTGGTACGAAAACTTCGATTACGTCATCCTCGAAAACGGCGTCTTCCGCGCCGAACGCTGGACATGACGAAGGGCGGCCCGCCGGGCCGCGCTCGTGTCCAGAATCCGTCAGCGACTAATCCAGCGCTTCGACTTCGACCGTCCTGGACGTGCGCGGCACAACATTGATCGTGCCGGTCATCCCCATGGCGAAGTGCAATTGGCAGAAGTAAGGGATGGTCCCCAAGTCATTGAAGGTGGCAGTGATCACGCTGCCGGTGTTGACGGTCTCATCGAAACGGTCGCCGGCGTTGGGATCGGTGGGGCCTGCGCCGGAGGTGATCGTGTGCGAGCCATTGACCGTCCAACGCACCTGATCGCCCGGGTTGATGGTCACCACCGCGGGATTGAATGTCACACCCGAAACAAAAACATCGACAATCCTCGGTTCGGCCGCTTCGACGGTCACCGTGCCGACCATTCCGTTGGCCTCATGCGGAATGCAGTAGTAGTCAAATGTCCCCGTGGCGTTGAAGACATGCCGGAACTCATCCCCTTCCGGCAAGCTGGCGTTGAACAACTGGCCGGAGTTGGGGTCCTGGGCGCCGGTGCCGGAGGTCACGGTGTGATCGCCGCTGGTGGCGACCCAGCGGATCGTGTCCCCGACCACGATGGTGATTTCGGCCGGATCGAACCGCGGCCCGGAGGCGCCGCCGTTGCCGGACTTGTCATCGCCGCAGCCAAAAGCCACGATCAGCGCGGCGAACAGCGGGACCGCAAGAGACGATACCGACGGGCGAACCGTAATACGGGACAATACGGACATAAAACCTCCTCTTCCATCACAATACCGGCGGCGGTAGAAGGAGGTTCCGACCGATTTGAACCCTGGGCTAAAGAAAACGGCGGGGCGGATCAGGCAAGATGGCGCTCGACGTCGACCGTGGTGTCGTCGTCGGCATAGGTGACGGCGAAGCCGCGCTTCTCGAAGACCGCGATCATCGGGCGGTTGTCGGTGGTGGTCTGCGCCACCACTCGTTTCATCTTCCAGCGTTGGGCAATCTCCAGGCAGTGGTCGGTGAGAATGCTGCCCAGCTCTTTCTTCTGCCAGGCATCGGTGATGAGGACAGCGTACTCGACCGTCTCACGGTCGGGATCGGCGATCAACCGCCCGATACCGAGCAACTGTCGCTTGCCGCCGGCGTTGTGCTCGGCGACAATGGCGATTTCGCGGTCGTAGTCGATATAGCAGTAGCGCACCGCCACCGCGTGCGAGGCCCAGTGGAAGAAGTAGCGGAAGCGCGAGTAGATCGTCTCCTTCGAGCAGGACTCCAGCATCGCCATCCAGAGCGGCTCGTCCTCGGGCTTGATCGGCCGCAGGAGCACCTCGGTGCCGTCCTTGAGCGTCACCCGCTTGACATACATCTCCGGATAGGGCCGCAACGCCAGGTGCGCATACGGCTCCGCGTCCCGTCCGACCGCCTCGCGATCGAGGATGATACGGGCATCGAGCGCGACCACCCCCTGCGGGCCGGCCAGAAGCGGGTTGATGTCCAGCTCGGCGATTTCGGGATAGTCCGCCGCCAGATAGGACAGCCGGATCAGCGACTCGATCAGCTTGCCGACATCGACCGGGGGACGTCCGCGGTAGCCCTTGAGCAACGGCCAGATTTTGAGCGATTCGAGCATCCAGCGCGCCAGCCGTTCGTTGAGCGGCGGGAAGCCGATGGCGCGGTCGCCGAACAGTTCGGCGGTGACCCCGCCCATGCCGACCAGGATGACGGTGCCGAAGGCCGGGTCCTTGCGGATGCCGGCAATCAGTTCGACCGTGTCGCGGACAGTTGCCATCGGCTGGACGGTCACCCCGTCAATGCGCGCCTGCGGCATGGTCGCCGCCGCCCCTGCCGTGATCGCGGCGAAGGCGGCGCGCACCGCGGCGGCATCGGGCAAATTGAGGGCCACCCCGCCGACATCCGATTTGTGCGTGATCTCAGGCGAGAGGATTTTCAGCACGACGGGGTAGCCCAATTGGTCAGCGGCGGCGCAGGCCGCCTCGGCATCCGCGGCGACCAGCGTGCGGGTGGTCGGGATGCCGTAGGCCGCAACCAGCGACTTGGCAATGTGCTCGGGCAGGATCACGCTCTCGCCGATCTGCGCCATGAAATCGGCGCGGATCTGCCGACGGTCCCAGGCGAAATCGACCGGCATGTCCTTCGGGGTCTCGTATAGCGTTTCGAGGTTGCGCGCGTAGGCGACCAGCGTCATGAAGGCGCGGATCGCCTGCTCCGGGGTGCGATAGGCGGAAACACCGGCGTCGATCAACAGTTGCCGTCCCTCGCGCATCGACTGCCCCCCCAGCCAAGCGGCGAGGATCGGCTTGCTGGTCGATGCGGCCAGCGTGCCTACGGCCCTGGCCATGCCGGTGGGATTGGTCATCGCCTGCGGCGTGACGATCACCAGCAGCGCATCGACCTGCGGATCATCCAGGACAATCTGCATCGCCTTTTCGATGCGCTTGGGGGTGGCATCGCCGAGGACATCGACGGGATTGGCATGCGACCAGGACGGCGGCAGGACTTGATTGAGGCCGGCGATGGTGGAGGCCGACAGCCGGGCCAGCGATCCACCGGCGGCAATGAGGGCATCAGTCGCCATGACGCCCGGCCCACCGGCGTTGGTGACAATCGCCAACCGCGAGCCGGTCGGGATCTTGTTGCGGCCGATCAGCTCGGCGCAGTCGAAGATGTCGCCAATGTCGAAGACCCGCGCCATCCCCACCCGGCGGAAGGCGGCCTCATAGACCGCATCGGAGGAGGCCATCGCCCCGGTGTGTGAACTAGCCACCGCCGCCGACTCGGCGAAACGGCCCGCCTTGTAGACAATGATCGGCTTGGTGCGCGCGAAAGCCCGCGCCGCAGTCATGAAGGCGCGAGGGTTGTTGACTGATTCGATGTACGTGATGATCGATTTGGTGTTGTCGTCCTCGCCGAAGTAGTCGATGAGATCGCCGAAGCCGACATCGAGCCCGTTGCCGACCGAGACGAAATACGAAAACCCGACCTTCGCCATGATCGCCCAGTCGAGAATCGCGGTGCACAGCGCCCCTGACTGCGACAGAAAGGCAACATGCCCCGGCTTGGGCATGCCGAGGGCGAAACTGACATTGAGATTCAGCCCCGGCACGATGATCCCGAGGCAGTTGGGACCGAGGATGCGCAGGCCATCGAAACGCGCCTGCACCTGGCGGATGTCGTCCTCCAGACGGCGCCCCGCCTCGCCGATTTCACGGAACCCGGCGGTCATGATGATGATCGCCTTGACCCCGGCTTCGCCGCATTCGCGCACGGCATCGGGGACCTTCACCGCGGCGGCGCAGATCACCGCCAAATCGGGGGTCTTGGGGAGGGCGGCGAGGTTGGGATAGCAGGGGATCCCCATCACCGCCTCGCTCTCGGCATTGATCGGATAAACCACCCCGCCGAACCCGCCGGTGACCAGGTTGGCCAACACCCGCCCGCCCACCGAGTTGGGATTGATCGTCACGCCGATCAGCGCGATGCGCCGCGGGCGAAAGAGATAGTCAAGATTCCGGACCGACATGAGGCCCTTCCCCGCCGCAACCGACCTCTCGGCCCGGCTTACCTGTTACGCGCTCCCCGGCGCGAGGAGTGTCAGAATGATGGCCGCTGCGGGATTGTGACAGACGGGAGGCGGGAGAATTTTAGACAGGGTGGGTATGCCACCGGACCACGGGTAGATTCAGAAGGCACGACGAATAACGCTCTTGGGGGGGCGATCCGCCACGGCGGAGGGCCTGCTCTTGCGTTGTGCGCGCGAATCGGATTTTGCGGCATCCTGATGCCGTGTTGAAGAACCGGCCGGCGGCGACCGCCATCCTTCGCAAATCTGTGGAGTCGTTGCTCACTTAATAAGAAGCCGAGAAAGCATGTGTCGGAGCCGTGAGGCTGGAATCACTACTCCCAATCCAGAATTTTCCGTCTTAACAAACTCTGTCTTTCCGGTCTTAGGGTTCACAAGGGGTGTCATCAGTGGCCAGTACCCAGATACAACGCCGACAAGAAAACGACCCTCCTTGAGGGGCAAACGGCATGATGGATCAGAATTTTCAAAGTAGACTGGACTGCCGCTTGAGCCGTCGAACATTTGTCCGTCTACGAGAATAGTGTCCGTTGCAGGATTGAATCCCGCGATTGTTCCTTTTCGGAAGAGGGGTAATCCTCGCTGTCCGGACTTGCCGAGAGGATATCCGAGAAAGCACACTGTCTGACCGGGGAGCATATCTTCCCAATGGGCGGTCTGTTCAGGCGCGAGAAATCTGACGGCTCCTCGAGACGCGTGTATCTCATCACTCAATGAGTCACCATCCACCAGGACTACGGCTAAGTCCAGACCATCAAGAACTGCCGTACTTCCTGTGAGACCTGGCACGGTGCTATCAATCGGGTAATGGCGTATGACTGTCGAAATAGCAGCGAATGTATCTACTCCGACTTCCTGGCCTAATGGAATACGGAGAAGAGCACGCGTGCCTTCAGCCACCAAGTGCCGATTTGTCACGATGAAGATGAACTCGCTCGTGTCAGTAAGGGCAGCTACAAATGCCGTGCCTTCGTGTCCTTCGCAGAGGATTCGTGCAACAAAGGATTGATAAATGCGGGTGTAGTAATCTCTGCTCTTGAATTCGAGGGTATCCAGATGTGATTGGGCCACTGATCTCGCGGAGAATGGCCCCCAAAGTAGTAGTTGCAGCAGGACAACCAGCCTAGCTAATCTAGGCGTGATCATGGCTCATGGCCTCCCAATGGTGTGAACGGCACCCATCAGCGCAGACACCGGCATCGGTTTCTGCAAGTTTGTCACCCGTCCAATGGTAGACAGAAACCGAGAACTGAAGCCCAACACCCTCCGCCCCAGCGCCACATCCGCCACTGAACCGCCCGCGTTGACGATTGTCTGGGCCCAGCCCTTGCGGAAGGCAGTGTGGTAGACTTGAAGGGTGGCAGGGCAAACGATGACCGGGGGATCGTTGGGGCCGACGTGGCGTCCGGCCAGTTGCTGGGCGCAGAGTTCGATTTCATAGGGGAGCGCATCGGGGCCCACGATGATGCCGCCCGGCGCGGGGGCCTGCGCCGCCGGCCGGATGGTCCATTCGCCATTCTCGCAGATTCCCACCTTCGGCTCGATGCCGCGTCCTTCGAGGAAATGTTCCTCGTCGTAGACCGCGGTGCGGTCGGGATGAGTCTGCGGGAAGCGTCCCTGCAGGATGCGGCCATAGTGGCGGCGGATCGCATCATCGAAGGTGACGATCGCCGCGGCGGCGCCGAGGGCCACCAGCGCGGCGCAGAGCTTGACCTTGCGGTCGACGGAGAGCCGTTCGATCGGCGGCCCGACCAGTTCGAGGATGCGTCCGGCCAGACTCTTGTGCCATCCCGCCTCAATCATCGCGAGAATAATGTCCTCGACATCTGACTCGGCGGGGATGCGTCGGGTGACTTCGATGCGCACCACCGGGAGCGCGGGCATGGCCGATGTGCCGGCGGGTGAATCGCTGCCGGCATGACCGACCGCCTCCGGCGTGAGGACCAGGACCCCGACCCCGCCCAATCCGCCCAGCACGCCGCGCGGCGCGGTGACAAACTGCCCGGGCAGGACCGCGCGCGCCTCGACCAGTTGCCAGGCCATGTCCCCCCGCCAGGGCGAAAGCCAGAAGGGCACACGGGCATCGGCGGCAGGGATTTCGGCATACAGATCGAGCGTCGGCTCCTCGAGCTTCGGCCCGGGCGCGAAGATGTAGGGGGCAAACTCCCCCTCGCCCTCACGCCGGCAGATCCAGTCGGCGGGGAGTTTCGCCTCGGGCCAGGACTCGGCGGCGCGCGCGAGGATCTTGGCGGTCGAGGTGTGCGGCTTGTCGGGCTTCTCGACTTTGCGCGGCTCCTCCTCGAGCAGATCGCCGGGCAGACGCAGCTCGAGTTGTTCGAGCTTCAGTTCGGCCGGCTTTTCGAGGATGCCATACTTGCGCCGCCAGCTGTAGAAGGCGGCCTTGGAGAGATTCAGTTCGCGGCCGCAACGGAAGTCATCGCCAAAGCGTTCCCAGAGATCGCGTATCTGCTGCTCGGAGAACTTCGCCTCGGTCCACGGCGGCACGCCTTTTTTGCGCCGCCAGTAAGCGACGAGATACTCGGGGATTCCGCCCAACGCCTCGGCGATCTTGTCGTCGGTCTTGTAAATCTGCTGCAGACTGATCAGGTCGGCTTTGCGCGGAATCTTCATGGCGGGCGACAGTTAGGCGGCCGGGACGGTCCCATCACCCGGCGGCTGTTAGGCGATTGCCTGTTGCGGCAATGATAAGGCGCGGGATTTAGCGAAGTCAAACGGGGGGCAAGCGATGAACGGGAAGATCACAAGATGTTGTGGATGAAGGGGTAACAGAGACGATTGCTGGACTGCCTTTATCCCGAATTGTCATTCTGAGCGAGTCCCCCGGCCGCAGGCCGGGGGACGAAGCGAAGAATCTGCTTTTTCACCGGTGGCAGCGGCATAAAGAAGATCCCTCTCCGCCTGCGGCGGATCGGGATGACAAGCGGTGCGCGATTGCTGGCAGTAGCGCCCGCAATCGGAGCGGAGCGGCCCGGCTACTTCCTCTTCGTGTGCCTGGCGAAGGCGGCTTTGAGTTTGCGATGCATGGCGCGCAGGTCGACGGAGATCACGCGTGTGTCGAAGAGCACGGGCAGGAAGTTGTTGTCGCCGACCCAGCGCGGCACCAGATGCACATGCAGGTGGCCGTCGATCCCCGCCCCGGCGGCGCGTCCGAGGTTCATCCCGACATTGATCCCCGCGGGATTCTGCAATTCGACAAGAATCTCGCTGGCGAGGGCGACCAGATCCATGATCTCGCGACGCTCGGCGCTCTTGAGCGCCGGCAGTAGCGCGACATGCCGATACGGCACCACCATCAGATGGCCGGCGTTGTAGGGATAGCGATTGAGCACGACAAACGCGGTCTGTCCGCGGTGCAGGATCAGTTCGCGCACATGCTTGCGGGTCTCCGGCTTGCAGAAGATACACCCCTCATCCTTTGCCTGCCGTTTGGCATCGAGGATGAATTCCTGCCGCCAGGGGGCATACAGGTGATCTGTCATGGGGGCAAGATGGAACGCAGGCGGGCGTGAAGCAATCCGAATGTCCGTCCCGCTCAAGGGACGCGTTCCAGCAACGCCACCGCCTCGACATGGGGAGTGTGCGGGAACATGTCGACCGCGGCGACGCGGACGAGTCGAAAGGCGTCCCGCCACAGTTGCAGGTCGCGGGCCAGCGCCGCCGGGTTACAGGAGACATAGACGATCCGTGCCGGACGGCTCTCCGCCAGAATCCGGACTACCCTGGGATGCAACCCGGCGCGGGGCGGATCGACCACCACCAGCGAGCCGGCGATCTCATCGGCCGGGGCGGCGCGCAGATAGTCGAGCGTGTCGGCGCAGACAAAGCGGCAGTTGCCGACCCGGTTGCGCGCGGCGTTGCGTTCGGCCGCCGCCACCGAATCGGCATGCGACTCAACCCCGATCACTTCCGAGGCGGCCCGGGAGAGAAAAAGCGAGATCGCCCCGGCGCCGGAGTAGAGGTCGAGAATGCGTGCCCCCTGCCCTTCGATCCACTCGATCACCTTGCCGAAGAGTTGCTCGGCGCCGCGTGTGTTGGTCTGGAAAAAGCCGGTCGGCGCGATTTCGAAAGTGAACGGGCCCAGTTGTTCGTGCAACACACCCGGCCCGAAGAAGGCCCGCCGCACATCGCCGGTGGCGACATTGGCGCGCGATGAGGTCACGGTCCACAGCGCGGTGGTGATATACGGGCAGACCGCGCGCAGGTGCGCGCCATACTGCTCGGCGTCGGGCCAGGGGTGGTCGGCGGTGACGAGATTGACCAAGACCTCGCCGGTGTGCGCGCCGAAACGCACCACGAGAAACCGCAAAAAACCGGTGTGCGCGACCGGATCATAGGACGGCAAATTTCGCTCCGCGAGAAACTCGCGGGTGTGCGCGACGATCTCCGACGCGCGCGGGTCGGTGATCCAGCATTCGCGCAAATCGAAGGAGTCGCTGTAGGTGTTTTGCGAATGCAGTCCCAGACGCAGGCATCCATCGCGGTGCCCGCCGAAGGAGAACTCCATCTTGTTGCGGTACTGCCAGGGCGGGTCGGCGCCGATCACTTCGAGTTCCGGCACCGGATCGATGCCGCCGATGCGCTGCAACTGGTCGCGCACATGCGACGCCTTGTCGGCCACCTGGCGATCATAGGCCAGATCCTGCAGACGGCACCCGCCGCATTCGCCGAAGTGGACACAGCGCGCCGGGATGCGATGCGGCGAGGGTGTGACGATTGTCTGGAGTGTCGCTTCGAGGTGATGGGTGCGGCGTTTGACGATCCGCGCGGTGATCCGGTCGCCGGGGAGCCCGCGGTCGGTGAGTACGACCATGCGTCCATGGCGGGCGATGCCACATCCACGGTCCCCCCACGCCACAATGTCCAACTCCACGATCTCCCCTTTGCGGGGAATGGCGGGCGCGGGGGTTTGTGGCTCCATCTCAGGCGGAAGATACGGGACGGAACGCGCGCAGTCGAAGCGAGTTTGTCAGCACAAAGACCGACGAGAACGCCATCGCCGCGGCCGCAATCGCCGGCGAGAGCAGCATACCGGTGAACGGATAGAGCAACCCGGCGGCGATGGGAATCGCCGCGACATTGTAGAAGAACGCCCAGAACAGATTGCCACGGATGGTGGACAGGGTGCGTTTGCCCAGCTCGACGCCATCGGCGATCGCGCCGGCGTGATGACCCAGCACGGTGATGTCGGCGGCTTCCTTGGCGACATCGGTGCCGGTGCCAATCGCGATGCCCAGATCGGCCGCGGCCAGCGCCGGCGCATCATTGATGCCATCGCCGACCATCGCAACACGGTGCCCCGCCGATTGCAGCTTCCTGATCACTTCATGCTTGTCCTGCGGGAGGACCTCGGCAATCACATCATCGACACCGATCTGCGCGCCGACATGCTCCGCCGCGGTGCGTCGGTCGCCCGACAGCAGGATGACCCGCCAGCCATGCGACTTGAGCCGACGGATGGTGGCGGCGGCATCGGGCTTGATCCGGTCGCCGATGGCGAAGGCGCCGACCACCGCATCATCGCGCGAAACCAGCGCCAGCGAATGCCCTTCCCTTTCCCAGGCCGCCAGATCACGGGCCAGCGGTGAGTCGGCTTTTAGCGCGGCCCGCCGGTCATCGAGACGGCCGATGCGCCAGCGCGACGATCCCGCACGCGCCGAAATGCCCTGCCCGGATTCAGCGGCGAAATCAGCGATGGCGACTGTGTCAGCCTCCTCGGTGCCGGCGCGGCGCGAAATCGCCTGTGCCAGCGGATGCTCGGAGCGCTCCTCCATCGCCGCAATCACACCCCAGAACTCGCGCGGGTCGATCTCGGGGGAAACCCATTCCCCGACCACCGCCGGTTCGCCCACGGTCACAGTGCCGGTCTTGTCGAGCACGACCGTGTCAATCTGCGCCAAGGATTCCAGCGCGGCGGCGTTCCTGAACAGCAAACCCAGCTGCGCGCCGCGCCCGGTGCCGACCATGATCGCCGCCGGTGTGGCCAGCCCCAGTGCGCAGGGGCAGGCGATGATCAGGACCGCGACTGCGGCCTTCATTGCCAGCAGGAAACGCGGCTCCGGCCCGATGAAAGCCCAGACCAGGAAGGTGAGCGCGGCGATCGCAAACACCGCCGGGACAAAGACCGCGGCAATGCGATCAACCAGCTTCTGGATCGGCGGCTTGCTGCCCTGCGCCTGCTCGACCAGACGCGCAATCTGCGACAGGGTCGTATTGGCGCCGCTGCGTGTCACCCGGTAGGTGATCGAGCCGGTGGTGTTGAGCGTGCCGCCGGTCACGGTGTCGCCGATTCCTTTGGCGACCGGCAATGGTTCCCCGGTGAGCATCGACTCATCGATCGACGAGCCGCCAAGGATCACCACGCCGTCGGCGGCGACCCGTTCGCCGGGACGCAGCAGCACTTCATCACCGCGGACCAATGTGGCGGCATCGACATCGACAAACTCGCCGTTGCGCTTGGCACGTGCGGTGGCGGGACGCAGGTTCAGCAACTCCTGAATCGCCGCCCGCGCCTTGCCTTTGGCGCGCGCCTCCATCCAGCGTCCGGCAAGGATCAACGTCACGATCATCGCGGCGGTCTCAAAGTAGACCGCCGGATGCGCGCCATCGGCGGAGAAGACCGACGGCCAGAGGGTGACAACCAGACTGTAGGTGTAAGCGATCAGCGTGCCCACGCTGATCAAGGTGTTCATGTCGGTGCGGAAGTGGCGCGCCGCCGCCCAGGTCGCGCGATGAAACGGCAGCGCCGCCCACCAGACTACCGGTGTGGCCAGCAGCAATTCCAGACGCGGATCGCCATGCCACGGCACCCGCATCAGGCCGCCGAGCATGTGCCCCAGCCCGACGATCATGATGCCCAGGGTCAAAGCAGCCGAAATGATCGTGCGCCGGCGGTAGTCGGCCAGTTCTTCGGCCTGCGCCCCCTCGAACAGGTGCGCCGAGTGATCGGTCATGCCGGCATGGTCGCCGTGCGAATCCGTGCGGGGTTTGTCCTCGGGCACAAGCAACGTGTATCCGGCATCCTTGACCGCCGTCGCGAGATCCTGTGGGTGCACCTTATGCGGATCGAAGGTCACGGTCGCCTTGCTGGTGGCCAGGTTGACCGAAACTGACTCAACGCCCGGAACCGCGGCAATCGCCTCTTCGACGGTCTTAACGCAACTGGCGCAGTGCATCCCCATCACCGGATAGGACTGCGACGGCGTGGCGGACGGGGCCGGAGGCGGGCCCGTATCGTGATGATGGTCATGGGCTTGCGGCATGGCGTTCATGACGGCCTCCCGATGTGATTGGCGGTCGGTTAACCACGGAGGCCGCCTCTGGGTTCCCGCGGCATGTCAGGCCAGGTTCGCGGCAACACCGGAAATCAGTTTCTCCGCCTCGTCGGCGGTGGCCACCAGATCATCCCGTCCGGTCACCGACAACATCGCGCGCGGGGACAGAAACGAGACGGTGGCCGTGTGATCGTCGTTTTCATAGACGATCACATTGCAGGGCATGAGCAGACCGACTTCGATCTCCTCGGCCAGCATGCGCGAGGCGAGCACGGGATTGCAGGCGCCGAGGATCACGTAGCGGCGGAAGTCGAGATCGAGCTTCTTCTTTAACGTTCCCTTTACATCGATCTCGGTCAGGACACCGAAGCCGGCCTTTTTCAATTCCTCGGTCACCTTGGCGACCGCGTCATCATAGGCCAACCGGGTCTTCACCGAGTAGCCGTACTTGATCTTGGTCATCTCGTGGCCCTCCTCCCATGAGAATTCCCGCGCCGCGGCGGGGCGGCGCGGGAATCAATAATCGCGAATTGCTCAATACGATGCCAGCGCGGCGTCGAGATCGGACACCAGGTCTTCGATGTGCTCGATGCCGACCGACAGCCGAATCAGACTGTCGCCCAGGCCACGCGCCTCGCGGATGTCCTTCGGGATCGAGGCGTGGGTCATCAGGCCGGGATGCTCGATCAACGACTCGACACCCCCCAACGACTCGGCCAGCGAGAAGACCTTGGTGGACTTGCAAACCTGCCGCGCCTCCTTCTCGCCGCCGTCGAGATAAAACGAGATCAGCGACCCGAATCCCGACATCTGGCTTTTGGCGAGCGTGTGGTATGGGTCGGACGGCAGCCCGGGATAGAGAACTTTAGTCACGCGCTTGTGCGCGCTGAGGTGCCGGGCGATGGTAATGGCGTTGGCCTCGTGGGCCTTCATGCGGATCGCCAGGGTCTTGAGGCCGCGCAGGGTGATCCAGGAATCGAACGGCCCCGGCACCGCGCCGATGGCATTCTGCGAAAACGAGAGCCGCTCGAAGATCCTGTCGTCGGAGAGCACAATCGCGCCGCCGACGGTGTCCGAGTGTCCGCCGAGGAATTTGGTGGTCGAATGTACGACCATGTCGATGCCCAATTCGAGCGGCCGCTGGAAATAGGGCGAGGCGAAGGTGTTGTCGACCGCCGAGATCAGGTTGTGCTTTTTCGCCAACGCCGCCACACCGCGCAGGTCGCTCACTTTCAACAGCGGATTGGAGGGCGTCTCCAGCCAGATCATGCGCGTCGTGGGCTTGATCGCCTTCTCGATCTGCGCCAGATCGGTGGTGTCGACAAAACTGAAATCGAGGCCCCAGGGACGGAAGACCTTCTCGAAGACACGGTAGGTGCCGCCATAGACATCATCGCCGCAGATCACATGATCGCCCTTGTTGAACAGCGCCATGGTGGTCGAGGTGGCGGCCATGCCCGAGGCGAAGGCGAGCCCATACCTGCCATGCTCCAGCGCCGCCAGGCATTCTTCCAGCGCCTTGCGGGTCGGATTGTGCGTGCGCGAGTACTCGTATCCCTTATGCTGGCCGATCGCCGGCTGCGCATAGGTGGCGGTCTGGTAAATCGGCACCACAATAGCCCCGGTCTGCGGCTCCGGCGCCTGGCCGGCATGAATCGCCAATGTCTCGAATCTCACAATTGATCCCTTTCCCTCATCGCGAGACAAGGGTGTTCAGCCCCTTGCACCCGGCGTCATTTCAGAGTCTTCGCCAAGTGATCCAGCAGATCGATCTTGGTGACCACACCCTTGATCGTCTCCCCGTCGACCACCACCGCCAGTTCATGCCCGCCGGTGGAGAACGCCGCCGCGACTTCACCCAGCGGCGTGTCCAGCGCCACCGTGCGCGCCGGATGACGGTTCACCTGCCCGACCGGCTCCACGATCCGATGCGTGCCGGACATCATGTGGCGCAACAGATCGGCCTCACTGATCACGCCGACCAGCCGTCCATCCTCCATCACCGGCATCTGCGAGATGTCGTTGGCCTTCATCAGCTCGACCACCTTGAAGACCGGCTGATCGGTGGTCACGGTCACCACCGGCTTCGGACGGCCGGCGATGACATCCTTGACCGTGCCGAGACGCACCGGCTCTTCGAGGAAGCCGTTGTCGCGCATCCATTCGTCGTTGTAGATCTTCGACAGGTAGCGGGTGCCCGAATCCGGCAGGATCGTGACCGGGCATTTGTACTCCGGATGGGCGGTCAGGTACTTGATCGCGCCCGCCACCGCCGAGCCCGAGGAACCGCCAGCGAAGAGCCCTTCCTCGGTCGTCAAACGGCGCGCGTAGAGGAAGCTCTCCTTGTCATTGATTCGGACCATGTCATTGACCACCGAGAAGTCCATCGCGCCGGTGATCATGTCCTCGCCGATGCCCTCAACTTTGTAGACTTTCGGCTCGGCCATCGTCTTCGACTTGAACCAATCGTAGAAGATCGACCCCTCCGGATCGACCGCCACAATCTGAATTTTCGGATTCTTCTCTTTCAGGAACCGCGCCGAACCGGAGAGCGTGCCGCCGGTGCCGATACCGGCGATCAGGCAGTCGATCTTGCCTTCGGTCTGCTCCCAGATCTCCGGGCCGGTGGAGCGGTAGTGGGCGTCGATGTTGTCCTCGTTGTGGTACTGGTTGAGCATGAAGGCGCCGGGCGTCTCGCGGGCGATGCGCTTGGCGGTCTCGTAGTACGAATCGGGCGAGTCGGCCGGGACATTGGTCGGGGTCACCACCACCCTGGCGCCATAGGCCTTCAACAGGTTGACCTTTTCGGTCGACATTTTGTCGGGCATGGTGAAGATGGCCTTGTAGCCGCGCACCGCCGCGACCATCGCCACGCCCACGCCGGTGTTGCCCGAGGTGTTCTCCACGATCACCCCGCCCGGCTTCAGTTTGCCGTCTTTTTCGGCCTTGTTCAGGATGTGGAGGGCCATCCGGTCCTTGACCGAACCGCCGGGGTTGAGAAACTCGACTTTGGCCAGAAGCGGCATGGCCAGACCGGAGGCCACGCGGTGTAGCGGGATCATCGGGGTCCAGCCGATGGCCTCAAGCACACTGTTCAATCGTTTGGTCGGCATGATACTCTCTTTGTCGGATTCCAAGACAGACTGATAAGGAACCCGACAGTTTTGCTCAAGTCAACCCCGCACCTGCAGGCATGCGCCCGCGCGGATACGAAGCATGTGTTGTAATCGGCACGGCGGATCGCCTGTGAGAGCTCTCCCTCCCAAACGTTACGGGAGGCCGGACGTTCTCGCTTCCGTCATTGGCACGGAGATTCTCCCGCCTTTCGCGACGGGCCTCCGCCGGTTCAGGCCTGGATGTCACTCTGCCTGAGCGGCAGACGGCAGAGTCGTCGGTATGCCTCATCAGTCGCCAGTATGTACAGAAGCGCTGAGGAGCGGGTCGCCGCGACATAGAGGAGATCGTCGACTTTTTGCGCGCTGTCAAGCTCGCAGACAATCACCGCCCGGCGTTCAAGCCCTTTGAAACGCTGGACGGTCATCGCCAGGAGGTCGCGCGAATCACGTCGCTCCGATACAAGCGTGA
Organism: bacterium; assembly: GCA_035559435.1. Classification (NCBI taxonomy): domain Bacteria; species bacterium. Next base: position 9,352 of record DATMBC010000103.1, on the reverse strand, counting down.
ACGGCCCGATCTTCGATCCGTACTTCAGCGCCGTCCTCGCCTGGCCCCTCGTGCCCAGAACGACAACATCCGATATCGATACAGACTCCCTGACCAGCTCGCTCAGCACGGCTTCGATCATCGTCAACATGTGACCATTGTCGGAGTATCTCACCAACCGGGGCACGGGTCCTTCCACGCCGCTGGACAGCATGTCCACCCCGGGAGGACACAGCGGCTTTACGATCGCAAACACCGGATCAGTGTTGCGAACATTGCGATCAAGAATGACCGGGGCCGGCATCATCGGATACTTGTCCCAGCCGGAGTAGATGTTCTGGCCCTGGTCGGCAAACACGATCAGCGCGCCGCCGTCCGGGTCACTGAGCAGCAGCTCGATTAACGTCCAGTGCGCTTCCCTGAAGTCCTGCCCCTCATCCACCACAATGGCATCGAATCTGAAGGGAATCTGATTTAGCCGGTCGGCCACCAGCGACGGCAGGGTGCTTGACCACCATTCGTCGTCGTGCGCATGCGCCTCCACCTCGCCGCCCTCCCGCAACCAATTGACACATAACTCCAGGAAGGGGCCGGCGATAATGCCCTCGTGGTCCGAGGTCATCCGGCGCAGATGGTGACCGAGCGGGATGTTGAAGCAGGTCAGCAGCACGCGCTTTCCCTCTTCGGCCAGACAACGCGCCTTGTGGACCGCCAGGATCGTTTTGCCGGAGCCCGCACACCCCCTGATGAGGAGCCGTCGCTGCAGCCGCAGGGCATCGAGAATCCTCTTCTGCTGCTCGGTCAGACGCACCAATCGCTCCTCGGCCGCGCGAATCCGGGATGCGAGGGGGGCATGCCCTTCGATATCCCTGGTTCCAAACAAAGCCTTCACGCCCTCGACAAGTCGGAGTCCGTGATCGCGCCGCATGACGTTTCGGGAGAACGCGCCGTCAAGAACACGGTCAATCGCTGTCCCCAGATCGAAGAGGTCGTCCTGATTCAGAATCTGCCATTTCTGTATGTCGGCGCGCAATGCGCGGTCCCGGGGCAGCACACAGTCCGGAAATGCGACCGCGCTCGCCACCGGTATGAATTGGCCTTTGAGGGCCGGTTGTCGCTGGAGGAGTTTGACCAGCACGCGCGCGGCAACACGCGCCTGATCGAATGGATCGGCGATCTCGACGGTCCGATCATCACGGTCCATGGTCTCCCAGGTGCGCGTGTCAGCGTGATAGCGGCATCGCCCTCCTTTCACTTCCAGACAAATGATGCCTCGCAGGGGATGAACAACGACAAAATCGATCTGCCCGGCCGTCTTGCTCTCCTGAAGGGATGGATCGTCCCAAGCCAGGTCGTGGAATACATGGAGGTCGCCATCCAATTCGCGTTGGCACTTCTCAAACACCATTCTCTCCGCCGCGGACCGGCTGGCCGAGAAACGCTCACTCAACCGCGATGGAAAAAGATGCGCCATTGATCCAGGATCCCGGGGCGTGCTGATGCTCGTATGCCGGTTGCGTAAGCAATGCCGTTCCGGGCAATATACTATGGGCAGCTTAACACGGTCGATCCGGAAAAGCACATGTCTTTGCCGGAACCGCTCCAGCGCGGGCAATCCCTTCGGCCGGTCTCATCGATGCGATGGGATCGGCCTGCCTCGCCAGCTTTGCCGGACAGGGTGACCAAGGCAAGTGCACACTCATGTCGGCGCTTGACCCGTGGCCTTGCGCATTGAGTTAATCACCACGGCCCGCACAACAACGATGGGCGGCGCGGCCATGCCGGTCGGGTCAATCCAAAGTGCAACCCGACGGTCACGCTCAAGTCAATCACGTGGCCTGAACACAAAGAACCCCCGTGAGGCGGGGGTTTGTTGGTTGACCGTTCATTCAATGCAGTTTGAAATCAATCCGCTGCGAGACCCAGACGTTCACCGGCCGGCCGTTTTGGATCGCCGGGCGGAAGCGATACTGGGAGACCGCCGCCACCGCGGCTTCGTCAAAGCCGACGCTGGTACCGGATGACTTCGCGATCCGCACCCGGCGCACCGTGCCGTCGATGCCCACCAGTGCCAGGACCGTGACCGACCCCTCGCGCCCGGTCAGACGCGCCATCTCGGGATAGATCGCCGGCTCGACATGGACAAGCCGCGGAAGCTCCTCGACGGCGACAAACTCGCCCGGCTCCGGGATGTAGTCTCCCAGGTTCACCGCGACGGAGTCGAGCACAATCGCTCCATCGTTCATCCCGGCCGGCAGATTGCCCATCGACAGTTCGGTCAGTTCGGCTTGGGTCGGGAAACGCACCGCCTCGGTCACCTGTTCGTCGGGCGCCGGGACCGGGATGCCGATGGTGGGCAGGGCGGCCTGGGGCGCTGATGCCAACACGGGCGACCGATGCACCATCGTCGGAGTCGGAAACATGTCGACAGTGATCGTCCCCGTGTCCGGAGGGATGGTCGCCGCCTTCTCGCCAATCGCCAGATAGCGATAAAGCAACATCCCCGCGAACGCGCCGGCATACACGGTCACCGCCAGCACTGTCGCCAGGAGCATGTGACGCTGATTGACGCGCTTCAGTTCCCAGGCGCCATAGTCGGGCCTGGTGCCAATCAATGTGTTGGCCATAACGCACCCCCAATCCGGGTCCGCGCGGCGCGGACCGCTGTCGATTTAGATCGCAATCCGGAGGTGAGGAATCCGGCGTAAACGTCCGGAGGGCAGGCAAAAGCGCCCGCGCCCGCAGGGCACGAGCGCTTCATGTTCGGAGCCAGTTACTTCAGTTTGAATTCCACCGGGTACGTGACCCAGATGGCAACCGGGCGGCCGTTCTGGATGGCCGGCTTATAGATGTTCTTGTAGGCCGCCTCCAGCGCCGCCTCATCGAAACCGACGTTCATCCCCGACGACTTGGCGATCCGGGCCTCGCGGACTTTGCCTTCCTTGTCGACCAGGGCCTTGACCCAGACGGTGGCCTCGCGGTTGGTCAACAGCGCCACTTCCGGGTACACCGGCTTTTCTTCCTTGATCAGCGTGGGCATTTCCTGCACCGCGACGAACTCATCGGGAGCCGGGAAGTAATCCTCCAGCGGGATATCGACGACGACATCCGAACCGCCGCTGCCGTCATCGGCGCTGACGATCGGGGCGGACAGTTGCGCCAGCTCCTCGCGGGTGGCAAACCGCACTTCCTCCACCACTTCCTCGTCGGGCACCGGGGTCGGAATACCGATCGACGGCGGGGCGATATTGGGCTCGGCCACGCTCAGCTGCGGCTTGGCGGCGGTCAGCGAAGGCGGCGGCGCAATTTCGGACAGCGAACGAATCACCACGCTCTGCGCGACGATATCGTCGTTGGCGCGCGCCTTCATCCACTGGTAGAAGAGGAAGAGCCCCATGAGCGCCAGGCAGAACAGCGACGCCCACATCACGCCCAGCCCGAGATGGCGCTGGTAAAGGCGCTTCAGCTCAAACGCGCCATACCAGGTGTGCGTGATCGTTCCGGTTGACGGATTGTTCACTTAGGATCCCTCCTCCGGGGCGGTCTGGCCCGTCACTTCGGCGATCATCTTGGTGTCCAGACGGGTCCAAGGCGCCATCGAAAACTTGTAGGAGAACTCCTTCTCGTCCGGGGGGAGCTGGCCGCGCTCCTTGGCGAGTTTTTGCGCCTCGCGGAAGCGGTACTCCACCAGTTCGATGCGGTCCAGCACGCCGACCATGCTGTTGTATTTCGCGTCCTTGTGGATCTTTACCACCGTGATCAGGCCCGGGATCTCGCGCACCTTTGACTGCAGCAACTGCGGCAGCCCGGCCAGCGAGACGGTGTCGGGTTTCTCGGTGCCCATCGACCAGAAGATGCGATCTTCGTCGCCGATACGGGAGACGCGCAGCGTCAGCAGTTCGGACTGCTTGGTCTTGATCTCCGTCTCTTCGGCTTCCTTGGGCGGCAGGTTGATTTCCATCGCCTGCGGCTCGGCAAAGATCGTGGAGACCATGTAGAAGATGAGCAACAGAAACGCGATGTCGACCATCGGCGTCATATCGATGCGAATGCCGATACGGCGCTTGGGACGTCGCAATCCCTTCTTTTGTTTGCCGCCACTTGGCGCGGCGACATCAACGGCACCCATTGTCGGGCCTCACTGGGGGACCGTCCACGGTCCCAATGGTTTATACACGCAAGCCGGGCCGATCATCCCGGCTGCATGGACTAAGAGCCGGTGTTTACGGCGCGACGATTGACCGACGGATCCAGGTCGGTGACAACCTGGAAACTGGTCAAGTTCTCCGCCTGCATCGACTTCATGACCTTGTCAATCGTGCCGAAGGAGCAATCCTTGTCCGCCTTGAGCACGAGGAACGGATTGCCGATCCGGCGCTTGAGCGCTTCGGCGCGCATCCGCTGAATCTCGGTCGCGACGCCTTCGGGCGTGGCCACCGAGTACTCGCGCGACGGCACTTCGATCGAGTCGCCCACCTGCGGGTCGAACTTCTTGGTCATCATGATCAAGTCGACATAGACCGAGTCGTCCTTGGTCACGGTGATGGTGATGAAGTTCTTCTTCGGCAGGTCGCGCTGCGATGACGACATCGGCAGCACCACCGACTTCTGCTCCGGCGGCTTGAACTGCGTGGTCGTCATGTAGAAGATCAACAGCAGGAAGGCGATATCGACCATCGGCGTCATGTCGATGACGACGCCCACCCGCCGTTTGCTCTTTTTCAGCATGACTTAGTTACCCGCCCCACGCGCCTCGCGCGCCTTGAGAAGCTGGACGACCTCATAGGACGCTTCGTCGATCGTGTAATTGAAGCTATCCACCTTGTTGACGAAGAAGTTGTACGCCACGATGCCGATGATCGCGTTGAACAGGCCGCCGGCTGTGTTGACCAGCGCCTCGGAGATACCGGTCGCCAGCGAGGTGGCGTCGATGACGCCGCCCGCGGCGTGGCCGGTGGCGTTGAACGCGCGGATCATGCCGATCGTCGTGCCCAACAGACCCACCATGGTGGCGATCGAGGCGATGGTCGACAGCGCGATCAGGTTGCGCTCCAGAAGCGGCACCTCGAGGGCGTTGGCCTCCTCGATGGCGCGCTGGGTCTCTTCGATGCGCTTGTCGGTGTTCAGTGTCCGGTCATCCTTGACCTGGGTGTAGCGCTCCACACCGGCGCGGAGCACGTTGGCGCACGAGCCGCGCTGCTTGTCGCAAGCGGCCATGGCGGCCTTGAAGTCGCCGGCCGACAACGATTCGACCACTTTCTTGAAGAACGCCTGGATCGACATCTGCCCGCGCGCCTTGCGCAGGGTGAACAGACGCTCGAGAATGAACGCCACCAGCATGACCGCCAACGCGATGAGAATCGCCACCAGCGGGCCGCCTTCCTTCAGATAGGCCGGCAGCTGGCTCCAGATGATGAAACCGGTGGCCAGGGCAACGACCAGGACCACGGTCACAAACAACCCCTGCTTCACACTCTCCTCCTTACGGATGAACCATCCGGCGCCATGTGAGTCGAAGGCCGATCACCGACGCCTTGTCTGAATATTCCCCGTCTCTCCGGACGAACCCTGCTGTCCGGATGGTTTTAGAGATCTCCCGATTTGACGGCGCAGATCAGCGCGCCGGCCACGGCCAGATAGCCCCCCAGCGAAAGGACCATGAAGAGCGCCGCGGTGTTGTATTTCTCCGGCCCCTCGATCAATCCCCAGGACTCAAACCCCGGGATGTGCCCGCCGATCAGCGAAAGCAGAAAGATCAATACGCCGGCAAAGAAGACATAGTACGACAGCTTCAACGGCGTGCGCAGCCCGATCAAGTATTGCTCAGGCGTCCGGGCCTTGCGCCAGACCATGACCACCGTCCAGGCGCCGAGCACCGGGGCGCCGAGCATGACCACCAGCGCCAGCAACGCCGACAGACCGACCGCCAGCCCGGCGGAAAACGCGGTGCCGAGCCCGCCCAACAGCGCCCCAAGCGCGTCCGGCCAGTACATCGAAAAATCCGTCCCCGCGCTGGTCCGGTACCCCACCCAAGGCAATGCCACGGTCAGAACCATGAGGGCCCCGGCAGCCGACAACACCCAGCGGTCGATCTTGCCCATTGCTTCCTGCTCCAGAAGCGACGACTCCCGGTAGAGCACCGACTCGCCCAGCCCGGTCTTGACCTTAGCGACATACTGCTGCGCTTCGGCCTCCGATTTCCAGAAGGGCTCAATTTTCTTCGGAAAGACCTGGAAACCGATATAACGGTAGCGGTCTTCCATTTTAATGCCGCCGTCGCTGCGCGGCGTCTCCGTGGGTTGGGCCATGTCCTCTATCCGTGGTGAAGGCGGGTCCGGGAGGGGAATTCCTCCGACCCGGGACTACTCGACCGTCTCCTCGTCGATCCGGTTCATCAGGCTCTTGGCGTCCGCATGCTGGGGCGAGCACTTGACGACCAATTCGAGGAGTTTATAGGCTTCTTCTTTCTGACCGTTCTCATTGAGCGCGTAGCTGTACCACCACCGCACCTCATTGAGCTGCTTGTCGCACTCCGGCTTGCTCTTGAGGCACTCGTAGGCGCGCTTCAGGTGCGGCAACGCGGCGATGTAATCCCGGGTGGAGAACAGGCTGAAGCCATACCACTGGCGATGGTCGCAGACATCGGGCTCGCGCTCGACCAGCCAGCGATAGCACTTCTGCGCCTCGGCCGGCCGGCTCAGCCGGATCAGGATCGGCCCGGCAATTTTGTAGGCGCGGGCGCGGTAGGAGGCCTCCGCGGAGGTGTCGACCTCGGCGGCCTTCAGCAAAAGCTCCACCGCGCGGCCACTGTTCTCCATCTTCAGGTAGGGCAATGACGCGTTAAACAGGACGCGCGGATCGTTCGGCGAAGATTGAACCAGTTTCTCAAACTCGACCGCGGCTTCCGGATAGCGACCGGCGTTGTAGAGAGCCATCGCCTGCCCGCCGACAGAACGAGTGTCTTCCGGGTCCAGCTCGGCGGCCCGTCGGTAGTTCTCGGCGATTTGCAGCGCGAGACTGGTGTCCTTCAGCGCCTCCATGCAGACGGCGGTGCGCCAGAACAACTCGGCGTCGGACTTGGTCCACTGGTAGGGCGGATCCTCGGCCTCGCGCAGCTCGCGATACTTCACGAAGGCATCGATGGCGGCCTGGTAGTTGTTGAGCAGCATGTTCGACCGGCCGAGGTAGAAATACAGTTCGGGGTCCTTCGCGCCGGTGTTGATGGCGTTCTGCAACTCCACAATGGCTGAATCGTGGGCGTTGAGCAGGTAGTAGACGGTGGCAATGTTCTTGGCGACCAGAACCGGATTCACCTCGGGATCGACCTCGCGCACCTTTCGATACAACGAAAGCGCCGCCTTGTATTGCGAAACGGGGTCGCCACCCGATTTGCTCTGCGCCGCGATCATGTAGATGTTGGCCAGAAGGAAGTAGGCCTCCTCGAAGGTCGAGTCGCGCTTGAGGACTTCAATGAGCAGCGGCCGCGCCTCGCTCAGCTGCTTCTGTTGGTAGGCGGTCTGCGCAATCCGAAACATCAAATCGACGCGGGTCGAGTCGGCAGCCAGCACCGCTTCGTACTCGCTTTTGGCCAAGGGGTAGATCTGGCCCTTCTGGTAGGCGTCGCCCAGCGCTTCGCGGTAGACGAGGTTCTCCTCATCGTCGACACGCGCGCCCAGAAGCCATTCCTGCGCTTTGGAGTAGTTGCCGTTGGCCATCTCGGCCAGCCCAAGGACATACTTGAGGGCGGCGGCCTTCTTGGGGTCCTTGGTCTTGGCGACCGGTTTTTCAAGCAGCGGGGCGACTTCGGTGGGCTTGCCGGCCTTGATGAGGGCCTTGCCGTAGGCCACCAGCGCCTCGTGATCATCGTAGCGCTTCTTGGTGACCGCCTCGGCCAACGCCTTCTCGGCCTCGGCCCACTGCCCCTTGCCATAGTGGATGACGCCCAGGAGATAGTAGGCCTCGCCCGACTGCTCTCCGGAATTCATGAGCGGCTGGAGCAGCTCCATGGCCTTGTCGTAGTCGCCGGCCTCAACCGCGGCCCGGACAGGCACCAGATCGGACTTGACCGCCCACGCCGTCAGAGCCGTCGCGAACACGAGGATGGCAAGGCACAGACTCCGGGCCATGTGCTTCAACGCCTTCACGCTATGACCCCTTGGACCCCCGGCGTACATAAGACCTGTATTTTTCCCGATTTTGCACCTCGAGTCAAGCGGATTCTCCGCCATGGCTCTCACCGCCTTTGTCAAATTCGCGACTTCCCGCGATCAGACAGCCAGCCGAGCGCCAGCCGAACCAGCGCATACCCCATGATGACCCAACCCAGCGTCCGTCCCGAGGCGCCGCCGATCGTCGGTGCCGTGGCGACCAGCCAGAGCCCGACACCAATCAGCACGGCGGAAAACCCCCAGCGCCACACGCGCATCGGGTTGATGCGCGCCGGAACGTCGGGCTCGGTCGGGTTCACCAGGCGCACCAGTTACCACTCCCCGAATCTCTTACAGTTGAGCGGGCCATTTATTTCACACCGTGTCTGCCGTTTCGGGCGCGACATGGGCCTCGATTCCCTGTCAAAGTCTGACCTCTTTTGACAGGTTGTACACGCGGAACGGCGGAATGGCTGATTCTGGCACACCGACGCCGTCGGGCGCGGCGGGCGAGAGTCCCCCAACGCGGTTCCGGGGCGAGCCAAAATCACACGCTCAGGTGCGTTTGGCCAGTTTATCCTGGATTCGGAACCACTCCTCTTCCATCTGCGGGATTGTGCCGCCGTAGATCTTCTCGATCGAGGGACGCAGCTCCAGCGCGCTGCGCCAGAGCATCTTGAACTGGTCGGTGCCGTAGCGCTGGATCAGAAATGCCACAAACGAGGCGCTGGCGTACTTGTACACCTCCGGGTCGCTGGCCGACTGGCGGTAAAGGAGGTCCTCCAGCGTCGGCCAATCGCGGCTCTGTCGCAACCCGAGGGCTTCGTAGTGGATGTTGCGATCGCGCTCGTCGAACAGGTTGCGGATGCCATCGCGAATCAGCGGGAACGACGCCGCCTCGCGGTCGATGGTGTTGCACATGGCCTCGGCAACCAGCCCGCCGATCGGCGCACCGAGCCGGGTGTAGATGTTCAGCCCGTCGACGAAACTGGCGGGACGTCCGGTGGCCGCCTCGCAGTCTTCGGTGGTGGTGAACAAATAGATGCCGATGTCATCGTCGATCTTCAGTTTCAGCTGCTTGGCGATGTAATCGTAGGTGTCATCGCAGGCCTTGCCGAAGGCCTCGATCCCGCGGCGGGGACGGGGCGAATTGGCCGGCGTGTAGACGGTGAAATTGACCGCCTCATACTTTCGCCAGTTATTTGCAAATGTCTGCGGATCGGGCC
>DATMBC010000102.1 GCA_035559435.1 bacterium | reverse complement strand
GGGTCTGAGACCCGCCATCACCAGCCCGTTCTGCCAAGCCGCCTCTTGATCCGACCGCACAACGAATGTGCACTGTCAAGGCCGGCGGTGCGCCAAGACATTGCGGAACAACTGATTAATTTCGTGGGCATGCGCCTTGCTTTTCTCCCCGTCGCCGGGTGACCGCGCACCGATTCGCGCCGCCCGGCGCAGAACAGGCATATGGGAGGATGGCATGAGCAACACCCGTTGGATCAAAATCGCCGCCGCGGTCGTCGGATTCTGCCTGGCGATGGCGGCCACATCCGAGGGACGCATCCGCAGAAGTGAGCTGGTCGATCCGCACAAGGACTACACCCAGCGCGGCTTCCAGCTCTACCTCGGATTTGGCGCGCAGGACTACGAGATTGAAGACTCCGACTATGGCGACCTCGATCAACTCGATGACGGCGCCGCGATCTTTTTCGGCGCCAGCATCGGGCTGGACCGGGGCGTGGCGCTCTTCATCGAAGGCACCGGCTCGGAGCATCCGACGCCGCTGGGGGATGTCGTCTTCGGCACCGGGATGATCGGCATCAAATACGCCCCCAACTCCGGCTACCGCCACCAGTGGCAACCCTATGGCAAGTTTGCGCTCGGCGGGGTCTTCCTGTATGAAGATGAATCGCCCTACAAGGTGCGCGACCGCTACGATGACGACAACGGCTACGCCGGGCCGGCGGTGGGCATCGCGCTGGGGATCGATCACTTCATCAGCCGCCGCGCCGCGCTCTTCGGCGAGGTCGGCCTCACCACCGGCCAGTTCGACAAACGCATCATCGACGACGAGGAATACGAGCTGCTCGACGATGTCGACCTGACATCCGGACGCATCCAGTTCGGCCTTCGTTTCCGGCTATAGCGAATTCCCCATCACCCCAGGTCAGAGGGTGGGCAGACGACGGCGGCGGCTCCGCGAGGTGCCGCCGCTGTTTCGTCATGGCGTGACGACGGCATAGCGCCGAATGTCCGGTTCGGATGGCTCACGGCGCGCAGTCGGCTGCCCACCGGACAGTAGCGCCTCGAAGCGCGGATGGCCGCGCAGCGGATCGAACTCGGGGCTGAGCTTCAGGCAATCGGGGGTGATCAGCCCGGCGGGCAGATGCAGGACCGAATCCAGGAGCGTGATCGCTTCCTCCGCATCCCCCAGTCGGCAATGGATGCGCGCCAACCCCAAGACATTCTCGGGGCCATGGAAGAACGCCTCCTTTTCAGGGGGCTGAAGATCGAGGGCCTTGCGTCCTTCGCGCAACGCTTCGTCGCGCCGTCCCGCGCCGGCCAGCGCGATGCCGAGATACCGCCGCAGCGCCGCCAGTTGCGGCTCTCTGTCGACCTGCCGGCGCAGATCGGCGGCGGCCGACGCGAACGCCTCGCGCTCCTCGGCGCGGTTGCCTTCCAGCGCGGCGATCTGCGCGCGTAGGATATTGTAGAAGGCGGTGTCGTTGTCGGCCACCTGCAGGTACTTCCGGGCGCACTCCGGATCCCGCCGCAGCAGGCAGACGGCGACCCGCTCCTCGGCAAGCAATTCGGGATTCACTGTGACGGGCGGATCGAGCAGCACCGCCAAGGCGCTGTCGAGATCGCCCTGCCCATACACAAACATGCGCGACAGCAGCCGGTAGGTTGTCGCTTCCCCCGGCGCCAACTGGCGCGCCTGCAGCAGATAGGCGTGGGCCTCCGGCCAGCGGCGCAGACGCAGATAGGTGTTGCCGATCTCGGCGGCGCGCTCGGCGAAGCTCGGCGCCTGGTCTTTCACATGACGATCCGGGTCCTCTGTCAGCGCGATCTGCAGGTAGGCGATGGCGCGCTCGAACTCGCCGCGCCGCCGCTGGACATAGGCGATCGCGGTGTAGACGTCATAGAGTTCGCTGCTTTTGATGCCGGTCTTCTCCAGCTCGGTGAACGCGGCCAGGGCGCGGGCGTTGTCCTTGGCGACCCAGTAGTCGTAATACCCGCGCGCCAACAGCGCATCGGGGGCGGTCGGATCGAGACGCATCGACTGTTCGGCGGCGCGGCGCGACGAGTCGGCATGGTGCTTCAGCGGATCGGGGCCATACCAGACCATCTTGGCGTGCGAGCGCGACAGGCGCGCCCAGGCCTGCAGGTAGGTCGAATCATGCCGCACCGCCTCGGTGTAGTGCTCGATCGCCTCCCGAATATCGCGAATGTTGTTGCCGGCGTAAAAGTGCTCCAAGCCGCGGTAGCAGGCCAGCAGCGCATCGACATTGCGCGTGCCGCCGCGTTTCAGGTTTTGCCGCTCCGATTCCACCAGCGTGATGTGCAGCGCCCCCGACACCCGCTCGGCGATGTCGGTCTGAATCGCCAGAATGTCCGACAGCAGGGTGTCGTAAGTCTCGTTCCACAGCGGAACATCGTCGCGCGCCGCGACCAAACGGGTCGTGACCCGCAACCGCCGGTCGGCCGAGGCCGGATCCCAGCGGACCGTGCCCTCGATGACGTACTCCACGCCGAGATCGTCGGCGATCTCCGGATTGCTTTTGCGCGAATCCTTGTACTTGCGGACGCTGGTGCGCGAAATCACGCCCAGCCCGCTCACGGTGTTCAACTTGGCGATGATCTCGTCGGTGAGCCCATCGGCGAAATACTCCTGGTCGGCCGGGCCGATGTTCTCAAACGGGAGCACGGCCAATATCTTGCGCCGGGCCCCCGACCCCTTTTCGACCACGGCGAAATACTGACTGAACGTCATGTAGCCGCCGACAATGATCGCGACAATCGCCAGCAGCGTCAGCGTGATGCCGAGCTTCATGCGCCGGGAAAACGGCGCCGGCGCGGGCGCCGGCCGCGCCACGGGCGGCGCGCCGCCGGCCAGCGCCTGCAACGCCTGCGCCATCCGGGCGGCATCCGGATAGCGCGCGTCGGGGCTTTTGGCCAGCGCCACATCGATGAATTCGTCGAAGCCGGCCGGCAGATCGGCCCGCAAGGTCGACGGCCTGGGCGGCGTTTCGGAGAGCAGTTCAAAGAGCACCGCCGTCAGATGCTCGCCTTCGAACGGGCGCCGTCCGGTCGCCATTTCATAGAGGACCGCCCCGGCCGAGAACAGATCGGAGCGGCCATCCAGCGTCTTTTCGCCGCGCGCCTGCTCGGGGGACATGTAGTAGGCGGTGCCCGGCGTCATGCCGGTCTTGGTCAGTCCGGCGCTCTCCTGCGACCGCGCAATGCCGAAGTCGGCGATCTTCACGTGGCCGTGCGCGGTGACGAAAATGTTGTCGGGTTTGATGTCACGGTGAATGATCCCGTGGGCATGCGCCGCCCCCAGGCCGGCGCAGATCGCCCGTCCGATCTCGACAATCCGCTCGATCGGCAACGGGCCCTCCGCCAGCATTGCGGAAAGCGTCTGCCCCTCGATGTACTCCATCACGATGAAATCACGGCCATCGGCGTGCTCGATGGCATGGATCGTGACGACATTCGGGTGATTGAGAAGCGAGGCGTTCTGGGCCTCGTGCAGCAGCCGCGCGCGCGCGTCGGCGTCATCGGAGAGCGTTTCGGGAAGGAACTTCAGCGCCACCGGCCGGCCCAAATGGGTGTCGCGGGCCAGATACACCTCGCCCATGGCGCCCGACCCCAGCCGCGACTGAATCTCGTAATGTGCGACGGTACGTCCGATCATCGTCCGACCACCGCCTGCCGCCCGTCAACTGGAGGTTGTGGCGCCGACGAGCTTCTGAAACTTGGAATCGTTCTTCAGTTTTTCGAAGACCGGATCCGCGGCGAGATACGCGGCGGAGTAGACATTCATCTTCAGCACGCGGCTGATGTTCTCCACGGCGCGGTCGCTCATGCCGACGTGGGCGTCGATCGCGGCGGTGAAGTAGTAGCGCAGCGTCGGATCCAGGGACTTTTGCGTGTTGGCTCCCAGCCGTTTCAGCTCGGGCTCGGGGTCCTTCACTTCGCCGAGGAGGCAGCGCAGGTAAAGCAGGCCGTATTCCAGTTCGAGGTCGCCGGGGCGCGCCGCCAGCTCGGCCGCGGCCTTGGCGGCGGCGTCCTTCCAGGCCTTGTTGGCCTGCGAGGACTTGTCCGTCAATTCATAGGCGAATCCCAGACGCAGACAGTCGCGCCAGTCGCCGGCCTTATCGCAGGCGTCCTTCAGTTGTGACACCGCCTCGGGCAAGCGGCGCTGGAAAAGAGCGATCGTGCCGGCGACGCCGCGCTGGCGGTAGATCTTCGGACGCAGGGCGATGGCTTTCTGCAGTTGCGAATCGGCGGCGACAAATTGCCCGCGCCAGAGCGCCAGCTGTCCGGCGGTGACCCGGACCCGCGCCAGATTGGGCGACACATCCAGCGCGGTGGCGATGGTCTTGCCGGCGTCGCCGGGTTTGCCGGTGAAGGCCAACACCCGCGCCAGCGCGCGATAGGCATCGGTGAAATTGGATTTCAGATCGATCGCCTTGCGCAGCGAACGGGCCGCCTCATCGGTCTGGGCGGCATTGGCCAGCTCAACGCCGAGACGGTAGTGCATGTCCGGATCCTGCGGCGCCAGTTGGACCGCGCGCCGGAGGGACCGGGTCGCGGCGGTCAGATCATGACGCATCGCCGCCAGTTCGCCTATGCCGGCGTGATACTCCGCCGAAACGGAATCGCGCGCGGCCGCCTTCTGCAGCAGCCCGGCCGCTTCGGTCACATTCTTCTCGTTGTCGTCCCAGCCCCAGTAGATCTGCTCCATGAGCGTGCGGGCCAGCGCGATCTGCGCCGCGGCATAGTCTTTGTCCAGCGAGATCGCCCGGCGGAATGCCTTCTCGGCCACCTCGTTGTCGTCCTCGGTGCGCTGCTCGAAGGCCTGCTGACCTCTGAGATACTGGTCATAGGCCTCGGCATTGCCGGTCCCGACCGTCACGATGGCGCGTTTCTCCTCGGGGGTCAGGGGCAGACCCAGCGTCGCCGCCAGCGAGTCGGCAATCTCTCCTTCCACGGCGAACAGTTGCGCCAACGGGACGTCGCGTTTGAGCGACCAGACCAGGTCGCGATCGGAGACACGGTGCAGATGCGTGGTCAGCAGGACGTTCTTTTTGTCCTTGCGGATCGACCCCTCGATAAGGTAATCGGCGCCGAGCCGTCTGCCGAAATCTTCCACCGCCAGCGGCATGCCGCGCAGCGCGGCAGCGTCGTGACGGGAAACCACCTTCACCTTTTTGAAGCGGCCGAGCGCCTCGGTCAACGCCTGCGTCATGCCGGCGGCGAAATAGGCCTCATCGCGGTCGCTGCTTTGATTCTCCAACGGCAGAACCGCCACGGTCGGCAGCGCCTTCTCGCCGGTGGGCGTGGCGCTCTTGGCTTCGGTTTCGGCGTCGCCGGCGGCTTCGGGCGGGGCAATCAGCGGCGCCTCGACTGCGGTGGTCTCTTCCGACGGGCCTGTCACCTTCGGCTTCATGTTGAACCACAGGACCGCCACCACCGCCGCAACGGTCAACGCGCCGACCACGATATAGAGCGCCGGCGAAGACTTCTTCTTGGGGGCGGGCGTCGGAGCGGGAGGCGGAGTCGCCGGCTTGGGAGGGGGCGCCGCGGCCGGCTTGGGCGGCGGTCCCGCCGTCCTGCCCGCGGCGGCCTTGGGTTGCACCGCGGCGAAAGTGCCCGAAACTGTCCCCGGACCCTTCAGTTGCGTGGCCACCGCCTTCAGGTCGCGGCGCATCTCCTCGATCGTCGGGTAGCGGTCGGCCGCCTTGTGCGCCAGCGCCTTCTTGACGATCCGGTAGAGTTCGGCGGGCAGTCCGGGACGTTTCTCTTCCAGCGGCGGACATTCATCGTTGAGAATTGAGTAGATCACGACCGCTTCATGGTCGGCCACAAACGGCGGCTTGCCCGCCAGCATCTCGTAGAGGATGACACCCAGAGACCAGATGTCGGTGCGCTGGTCGACCACTTCCGAGCGCGCCTGTTCGGGAGACATGTAGGCCGCGGTGCCGATCGTGCTGCCGGTGCGCGTGACCTTCTTGGAGATGCTCGACTTGGCCAGCCCGAAGTCGCAAATTTTGCAGAGCCCGTCCTTGGACAGCAGAATATTGGCGGGCTTGATGTCGCGGTGGATGATCCCCTTCTCGTGCGCCTTCACCAGTCCGGAGGCCACCTGTCCGGCAATGCTGACCGCCTCCGCCGGATCCATCGGCCCATCCTTGAGACGCTCCTTGAGACTGGGGCCATCGACATAGGCCATGACGATAAACGGATGGTCCCCGGAATCGCCGATTTCGTGGATGGTGCAGATGTTCGGGTGATCCAGCGCCGCGGCCGACTGCGCCTCGATGAGAAACCGGGTGCGGTCCTCCGCCGAATCGAGGGCGTAGGGGGGCAGGAACTTCAATGCCACGATCCGCCCCAGACGGGTGTCTTCCGCCTTGTAGACGATGCCCATGCCGCCGGCGCCGAGGCGCTCGAGGATTTTGTATTGGTTGACCGTTGTGCCAATCATAGGGTTTAGTCCGTTTGAGCACGTGCAAGACAAGCCACGATACCAGATTCCCGAGCATTCGACAAGGGTATCAAGCCGCCATTTCCCGGTCCGGGCGCCGGGAACGGCGAGACGGCAATCCGGCAATTATGATCGCAATTCCCGCGCCAGCGGCGAACTGAGAAACTCGGAGCGCATCGACGGGTCGGTGATCCCGGCGGCGGCTTCGTCGAAGTAACGGCGCGCATCCTCGCGCGCCTGACTGGCGGCGGGGCGATCGCCCCGCTGGTCCAGCCATCGGGCCCGGTCCAGATGCATGGCCGCCAGCGGTAGCTGCAGATCGGCGGCCTCGGCCCGCGCGATGGCCTCTTCCAGCATCCGCATTGAATCCATGTCGGCAGCGGGAATGCCGTTCTTGACCAAAGATCGCGCCCTCACCCAGAGGGCCTCGCAAAGCAGTTCCGTCGCCCCGACCTGCCGGGCCAGATCGAGCGCGGCCTTCGACGTCTCATCGGCGGCCCCGGCATGTCCCGCCAGCAGATGGAGTTCCGACAACGCGCTCAGCGTGCGCGTCTCATACCAGGGGTACTTGTGTTCGCGCGCCAGGCGGAGAACCTCCCCGAAGCGCCGCTCCGCGTCGTCGAAGCGCCCCAAGAGCATGTCGTCGACACCCAGATCGCGTAGATTGTCGCACTCGGCGCCGCGGTTTTGATTCTGCCGCGCCAGTTGCAGCGATTGCTCGTGGCACTCCCGCGCCCGCTCCAGTTGCCCCATGTCACGCAGGACATCGCCCATGCCGTTGAGCCCGCCGGGAATCGCGGAGACGTCATCGATGGCGCGCTTAATGCGCAGCGATTCTTCGTGATGCGCCAGCGACCGTGAAAACCGGGCCAGCCGGTGGTAGGCCAACCCGGAGAAATTCAATGACGACGCCAGTCCGCGCTGGTCGCCGATCGAGCGCTGGATGGCAATGGCCTGCTCGAGCGTGTCGGCGGCGGCGCGATACTGCCCGCGGTGCAGGTGGGTGGCCCCCGCCAGCGCCAGCGCCGCGGACTGTTGCGACAGTCGCTCCTCGCGCTGCGCCAATGCCAATGCCTCGCCGGCGGCATCCAGCGCCGCTTCGTACTCCGCACGCGGAACCAGCGCAGCCGCCAGACTCAGGAGCGACTCGGCGCGCCGGGCCGTATCCTGCTGACGCGCGGCGCGTTCGGCCGCTTCGACGGCCACACGACGCGCCGGGTCCAGATCCCCCAGCATGCGCAGCGGCTCGGCCATCCGGCGCAGGATGTCGATGGTCCAGCCGGACAGATCATGCGACTGTGCCAGCGCCAGCGCCGCCTCGTAGGCCGACAACGCCTGCGCGGTCATGCCCCTGGCCAGAAGCACATCGCCGCGTCCGACCTTCACCCGCAAGGCCAAGTCAGGCTCCACGCGTCCCGCAGTGACGAGGATTCCCTCAAGCTGCTGATAGAGACGCAACGCCTCGCTGTTGGCGCACAGATCGCGCGCATGCTCGGCGGCGCGCAGCAGATAACCCAGCGCCGCCCCTTCCTGACGCGACGAGAGCAGATGGTGGGCGATGCGCGCCGCCTGCTCGACCGCTCCGGCATGCCGGGCAATCAGCGCGGCGCCGATCAGCCGGTGGTATTCCTGCCGCAGTTCGGGCAGGAGGCCTTCGTAGATCACTTCGCGGATCAGCGGATGATCAAAACGGTAGCGCGTGCCCTCATGACGGATGATCCGCTGCTCGGTTTCCAGATTCTGCAGCCGTCGCAACAGCGGGATGCGTTCGCCGCCCAAGCAGACCAGCAGCACGTCTGAGTCGAAGAAGTCCGCCTCGCAGGCGGCCAGTTCGAGCAGCTCGCGTTCCGAGGCGGCCAGACGGTCGATCCGGTGCGCAATCAGATCGCGAATGCGGCCGGGGATCGTGATGTCGCCGGCGGGTGGCGCGTCGTCGGCGCCCTTGAGCAATTCGACAAACTCCCGCACAAACAATGGGTTGCCGTCGGCGCGACGCACCACCCGCTCCGCCAACTCGCGATCGTCCAGGCGGCCGCCGAACAACTGCACCGCCAGTTCGAGCGTCTCCTCGCTGGAGAGCCGCGGCAGCTCCAAGACCTCGGCACAACCCTCGCCATGGAGCCGACGGACCAGCCCGTCCACTTGCGCCGCAGGCGCGGACGGCGCGCCCCCTTCGGTGGTGCGATAGGTCGCCACCTGCAAAAGCGGCAGATCGCCGGCATTGCGCGCGATGTAGCCGAAGAACTTCAAGGTGTCGTCATCGGCCCATTGCAGGTCGTCGAGAAAGAGGATCGTGGGACGCTCCGCCGTCACCACCCGGATCAGCACCAGCAGCGAATCCCACAGGTGCTCCGGGTTGAGGACTGTGGCGACCGGGCCGGACATGTTGAGGAAGGAGCGCAGGACCGGCAGCCGATTGCGCAAGTCGACGCCCAACGCCGCCGCGCGACGCTCCAACGGATTGATCGTGGAATCGTCCAACCGCGGGAGGCCGCTGCGCAGCGCGTTGGCGTAGGGATGAAACGGCAACCCGCCACCCTGTGGAATACAACGCCCCATCAGCACGCCCATGCCGTTGTCGCGTCCGCGTGTCAGCACGGTCTCGATCAGCCGCGATTTGCCGACCCCGGATTCGCCGGTGACAAAGACCGTGAATCCACGGCCGTCTGCGGCGCTTCCCATCCATTGGTCGAATTTCGCCTGTTCGCGCTGACGGCCGACAAAGGGCTGCACGTCGGCGACCTGCGCCGCGCGCCGCGGTTGCACGGGGTGGCCGGGCCCAGCGGCAACGGCGGCCGTCGCCCGACGCAGCGACATCAACTGCTCGGCCAAGTCGCGGCAGGAGGAGAAGCGGTCCTCCGGCGACTTCGCCAGACAGCGGTCGATGATCGCTTCCAGCCCGGGTTCGACGGATGGCTCGAATTCGCTCAGCCGCGGCGCGGGCTCGTTGGCGATGGCATAGAGCACCGACATGACGTAGTCGGCTTCAAACGGGCGACGCCCGGCGATCAATTCGAAGAACGTCACGCCCAGCGCGAAAATATCCGAGCGGGCATCGAGCCGCGCGCCGCTCACCTGCTCCGGGGACATGTAGTGGGCGGTGCCCACAGCCAGTTCCTGATTCGACCAGCCGACACTGTCGGACGCGACACGGGCCAGGCCGAAGTCGGAAATGCGGAGGCGTCCGCCGGCGTCCAGAAGCAGGTTGTCGGGCTTGATGTCGCGATGAATGATGCCGTGTTCGTGCGCCGCCTGCAGTCCCTCGGCGGCCTGGATCATGAGGTCGACGGCCTCGGCGAAGGGGAGCCGTCCGACACGGGCGCGCAACGCGCCGCCCTCGGCGAACTCCATGACGATGAAGTCGCCGTCGGGCGATTCCTCGACCGTGTGCACGGTCAGAATGTGCGGGTGACTCAGACGGGAGGCCGCGCGCGCCTCGCGCAGGAACTGGGCGCGCGCCGACGCGTCGGTGCGCGCCGCCTCGGGCAGGAACTTAAGCGCCACCACCCGCTGCAACCGCGTGTCTTCGGCCTGGTAGACGATCCCCATGCCGCCCTGGCCCAGCGACGCGCAAATGCGGTAGTGACCGACGGTCTGGCCAATCATACGCTCTGGGGCAGGGCGAGCGAGCGGTAGAATGCGAGATAGCGAGGATGTTTGCGCGCGCGCTCCCACATGGGATCCACCAACACCACCGAGACATCGTACACGGAGACCTTCGCCGCCGCCTCCAACCAGTCGAATACGGCGTCCCACTCTTCCAGTTCCATCAACAAGGCGCTGAGCGGGTCGATAAATCGCAGGAGCGTCGGAATGGGCGCGCGGAATTCGGCCAGCACGGCCGTCTTGAACGACGCCAATGTGCCGGGCGCGGCGGCCCGCCGGAAGCGCGCCAGGCGCTCCGGATCATTCAGCGACTCCAGCCAGCGGGCGAAGGCGTCGCGCGCCGCGCCGCTGTCGCCTGACAGTATCCGCAAACGGGCGATCCAGAGATTGACGCGCTGATAGGAGGGGTTGATGGTCAGCAACCGCTCCCCATGCAGGATGGCGCGGTCGTAGTCGCCGATCAATTCGTAGTACATGATCCAGTCCATGTGCGCCGGCGCAAAATTCGGATCGATTTCGGTAGCGTACTCGAGTTCACGTCGGTAATCGTCCATCCGACCGAGGATGCGGTAGGCGTGGGCGAGATTGATGTGCACGATGAGCGAGAGCGGATCGTGGCTGAGGGCGATGCGCAATTCGCGCATGACCTCCTCGTGGCGGCCGAGCACCGACAGCAGGGCGGCGTACCACTGATGCCCGGTGACAAACCCGGGATTGATGGCGATCGCCCGGCGAAAGGCCGCCTCCGACTTTCCCCAGCGGTTGGCGTCCATTTCCAACAGCCCGATGGTGGCGTAGGCCTCCGCGCATTCCGCGTCCAATCGCAGCGCCTCCGTGGCGGCGCGGGCGGCCTTCGCCGACAGGTCCTCTCGGGGCGCGTCGGTATGATCGAGCATGGTGACATACGTCATCGCCAGCACGCCGTGCGCCAGGGCGTATTGCGGATCCAGCGCGATCGCCCGCCGGAAGCAGTCCTCGGCCTTGAGCAGATCGGCGCCGGTGCGGCGGTTCCAGTGGTGGCGACCCTGCAGGACGAGGTTGTAGGCCTCCAGGTTGGCCGTTCCGCCGCGCACCAGCGACGCATCCGGCTGCCCGGTGAGTTTGACCTTCAGGGCGTCCACAATGGCGCGGGCGATATCGTCCTGAATCTCGAAGACATCGGCCATCTCGCGGTCGTATTTCTCCGACCAGATGTGGAAGCCGTCGGCGACATTGATCAACTGCGCGGTGACGCGCAGGCGGTTGCCCGACTTGCGCACGCTGCCCTCGAGCACGGTGCCGACATTCAATTGCTCGCCGACGCGCCGAATGTCGGTGGTCTTGCCCTTGAATTGAAAGGCCGAGGTCCGCGCCACCACGCGCAGGTTGTTCATCCGCGAAAACGCGGTGATCAGATCCTCGGTCAAGCCGTCGGCAAAGAACTCGTTTTCGGCGTCGGCGCTCATGTTCGTGAAGGGCAGCACCGCCAGCGAGGGCTGGGCCGGATCGCGCACGCCCGGGTGCGAACTGACCTTGCCGTCGAGAAGATCGCGAATCTGCGACAACTCCTGCGCCACCGCCCGCGTGTTGACCGGACGCTGGACCGGATCCTTGCGCAACAGGCGGTCGATGAGCGAGGTCAGTTCCGACGGCAGGTTCCCGCGGTAGGCGTCTATCGCCCGGTGCGGCTCGTGCAGAACCGCATACATGAGCGCGGCCGGATGGCTGCCCTCGAACGGCAGATGCGCGGTCAGGCATTCATAGAGCACCACGCCCAGCGACCAGAGGTCGGAGCGGGCATCGACACCCTCGCCCTTGGCTTGTTCGGGGGACATGTAGGCGGCGGTGCCGGGGGTGATCCCATCCTGCGTAATCCTGGCATTGAAACGCGTCGATTTGGCCAACCCAAAGTCCATGATCTTCACCTGGCCGCGGGCGTTGATCATGATGTTCTCGGGTTTGATGTCGCGGTGGATGATTCCCTTGTCGTGGGCAACCGACAGCCCGTCGGCCATCTCCATCGCGATCTTGACCGCCTCGGCCGCCGGCAGGGGGCCGTTGGCCAGACGGTCGCGCAAGGTCATGCCGTCAACAAACGACATCGCGATATAGGGCTGCCCGTCAACTTCGCCGATTTCGTGGATCGTGCAGATGTTGGGATGATCCAATGCCGCCGCCGCCTTGGCCTCGTGGATGAGACGCTGGTACTCTTCGGCCGACTGCTTGGTCTGCGGCGGCGGGAATTTCAACGCGACATCGCGCCCAAGTTTGGTGTCCTCGGCGCGATAGACCACGCCCATCCCGCCCTGCCCGAGCTTCTCGATAATGCGGTAATGGGCAATGGTCTGGCCGATCATTTCTGAGCCACCACCTCCGGCCAATTGATGAATGTGCGGACGGTCGGACCCTCCTGTTCGGCTTCATTGACAATGACCAGGATTCGTTCGCCATCCGGAGAAAAGTCATAGCCGAACACGGACTCGTTTCGAACCTTGATCCCCAATGCCTCGTCCCGTCCGAACTCCGGTCTCCCGTTATGGAACAGTACAGGGACGACATGCAGAGTATTGTCCGTGGTAACGAACGATATCTCACGCCCGGCACGACTCCAACGCGGCCAATCGCATTCACGTGAACTGATCTGCCACTTGGCGCCGGTCGACAGCGCATGCAGATAGCCAATCCGGCGATTGGCCTCCAGGGAGGCATAAAGAATCCATTCGCCGTCCTCCGACCAGTCCTGGACATCGTTATCACTGGGTGACGAGAAGAGCTGACGGTCATCCGATCCCCTTCCAGTGCGCTGATCCACCGACAAGACCCATGGCAGATCATCGCTTCCGGAAACGTTCTCCCTGTGCCGGAACAACAGTCGGCGGCCATCCCTGGTCCAGGCGATCGGGCGATTGAGGGTACCCGATTCATACAACGTCGATGTATTCCCCGAACCATCGGCCGCCGCCAGGCGGATAGCCGTGGATCCATCGGGCATGCTGGCCGTATAGGCAACGCGAAGGCCGTCTGGAGTCCAGACCGACACGGACTGGAGGGCGGAGTCATTAACATTCAGTCGTGTCAAGACCTCACGATTCAGGTCGAGCAGGAAGATTTTCGGATCGGCGCCCCCAAGCGCTTGCATGCTGACGCGACTCCCGTCGGGGGAAAGCCGAATATTGCTCATGGGTACTGCCGGACCAACGGTGTCCAGCGCGTGCCCCAAGCGGTCATACCAAACCAATCGGGAGTTCAGAGTGGTGGATCCACGAACCCACGTGAGAACTCCCGTCTCCGAGGCAGAAAACAAGTCTGCCCGATACGCCTGGATCGTCCCCACGCCTTCGGCAACAGGAACGGGGTCACCGGATGCTGCGCGTGAATCCGCATGGAATTGCTGCGCGAGAATCGTGTTGGCACGCACAAAGAGCAGATGATTGCTGGCATAGATCACATTCCCGGCGTGATGCATGACCAGCTGACGCGTGGAGTCTTCGAGGGAACCGACGAAGATGCCGTCCTTCGCCGGGTCACCGTCTGGCCCAATGCGGGCATAATACAGAAAGTGGATGCCGTCCGGAAGAAACCAAGGCCAGCGGTGGGTGGTCTCCGCCAACGCCGAATTGAGAGTCGTGAGCGGAGTGGCGGTTCCCCCAGCGGATGGGACCCGGTATAGCGAAGAGGTCGCAGTGGGCGAGAAGACGATCGTGCCGTTGCGACTCCATGTGCCCCCGCGGGCATCTCCGGCGTCACAGAGTGTCAACGGCGGTCCGCCCGCCACATCGACTTTCTTCAGCTTGCTTGCGACAAAGAACCCGATAAAACGCGAGTCAGGAGACCAAAATGGAAAGGTCGCCCCATCGGTACCGGCCAGTCGCTGCGCCTCGAATACTCCGAGCGCGCGCACCCAAAGCGTGGGCACACCGGCAGAGTCAGTGCAGTAGAAGACGATCTTGCTCCCATCCGGCGACACAACCGGGACATTGGGAACATTGCCATAAAGCGATCTGCCCTCCGGCGCACGGAATTCAAATCGCACCGTCTCCAGGGCGGCACCACGATCGCCATTCGATCTCAGGAGCACTGCCACGAGGGCGATGATTGCCAACGCGGCGGTCAACGCCAAGAAGAGTCGGGGCATTGACGACTTGGGCGGAACGATCGTTGTCGGCGCTTCGCCAAAGGTGGATGGCGCTCCGGTGGCGGGGCCGGCGGGGGGGTAGATCGGCCTGATTGCCGAGACCGTGCTGGACCGCCGCCTGCCGGAATCCAGTTTGAATCGTCGCAGGTCACGCGAGATTTCCTTGGCCGACTGGCAACGCTCGTCGGGATCCTTTTGCAGGCAATCGAGGATGATGCGATCCAGCTCGGGATCAAACTCCTGCTTGATGGCGGACAGCGGCTGCGGGTCGACATTCACAATCTCATACATGATCGCCGTTTCATGCACGCCTTTGAATGGCAGTTGTCCGCTGATCAATTCATAGAGCACAACGCCCAGCGAGAAGAGGTCCGTCCGGTGGTCGGTATCGAACCCCTGCACTTGCTCGGGAGACATATAGCCCACGGTGCCGACGGTGCTGCCCTCTTTGGTGAGCCGTGACGCGCCATGCAGCTTGGCCAGCCCGAAATCCATGATCTGCACGATGCCGTCTTTGCGGATCATGATGTTTTCGGTCTTGATGTCGCGATGAACGATGCCTTTTTCATGCGCCGCGGCCAGACCATCGGCTGCCTGCACGCCAATTTCGACGACCTGCTTGAGCGTGAATTGCTGCTTGCGCTCGCGCAGCGTCTGCCCCTCGACGTATTCCATGACGATGAACATCTGCCCATCGTGTTCCTGGATGTCATAGATGGTGCAGACGTTGGGATGGTTGAGCGCCGAGGCGGCGCGCGCTTCCTGCAGGAAGCGCGCGCGCGCGTCCGGTTGCGCGGTCATCTGGGCCGGGAGGAACTTGAGCGCGACCTTGCGATCCAGCTTGGAGTCCACGGCGAGATAGACCTCGCCCATTCCGCCGGAGCCGAGATGCTCGACGACCTTGTACTGGGCGATGGTCTTGCCGATCATTTCGCGGCGATCTCCGCGTTCCAGTTAATGACCATGTTGATCCACGAGGCGGCGAATCCGGCCTCACGCGTCACGACGTAAAAGGTCCGGCCATCGGCGGAGACGTCATAGGGCTTGTTGGCTTGCGGCGTGCGCACGGGAAACAGCGTCCGCGGCTGGCCGACGGTGATCGATTCGGCGCGGCCGTCGATTTCCACCGCCGTCATCATGTTGCCGCCGGTGATGTAGTAAAGCTCGCGGCTGTCACGGCGCCAGCGCGGGAAATCGCCCCCCTTCGACGACACCTGCCACTTGCCGCCCGGTCCGGGGAACGGCCGAACATAGACCTCATACTCCCCCGATTCGGCGCTGGCATAGGCCAGCCAGCGCCCGTCGGGCGAGAAACTGGCGTCGTCCTCGTCGAACTCGGTCTGCTGGAATGCATATGGGTCGCCGGCGGCCTTCCCATCCGGACCCAGCGGCAGGATCCAGAGGTCATCGCCGACACTGGCCGCGGTCGGCGCGATGTAGGCCAGGTGGCGGCCATCGGGGGAGCAATCCATCAGCCATTTGGTGGCTGCGGAAGAATACAGAAGCTCCTCGGTGCCGGCGCCGGTGGCGGCCTTGCGGTACAGATCGAGCGCCGACTGCCGGACCGCCGAATACAGAATGTGGGCGCCGTCGGGAGTCCAGGCCGGATAACCGTCCTCGCCCGCCGCGAATGTCAACCGCGTGCGGATTTGCCGCGTGATGTCGTGCACCCAGATGTCCGCATTGGTCGTGACGGGATCGACCGCCTCAACGGCGAAGTAACGGTCATCCGGCGACAGATCGCAGTCGTAGTATGACCCGGCCTCACCGAGCGTGTCCACCGCCGTGCCTTCCTGGTCAAACGCGATGATGTGCGCCCCCAGTGCGCTGGCGCCTGACTGGTAGGCCAGCGTGCCGTCGGTCGAGACCCCCAGCGAGACATTGCTGAACCCGAGGTCGGCGTAAACATCCTCCGCCAAGGGCACCGGTTCGCCGCTGAGCGTGCCGTCTGACACGTCGAAGGCCTGCGCCATCAGCGTGCGTTCGCGCAGGAAGATCAGGTAGCCGCTGGCGTACGCCGCGTTGGCGGCGCATTGCATCACGGCACGATCCATCGAACCGTCCAGGGCGGCAAACCGCACCGAATCATCGCGGACATCGCCCGATCCGGGTCCCATCCGCGAGTAGTAGATGTAGTGATTGCCGTCAGGCAGAAACCACGGCCAGCGGTGCGACGATTCGCCGCGAGTGGTGTCCAGGGACGTGAGCACGCTCGGCACGCCGCCGGCGGCGGACACGCGCGCAAGACCGCCGCCCGGTCGCGGCGTGAAGATGATCACGCCGTCGCCGCTCCAACTGCCGCCGCGGCCGTTGGGAGCATCGCACAACGTCACCGCCGGCCCGCCGGTGACATCGATCTTCTTCAATTTGGCTTCCGCAAAAAAGCAGAGGAAGCGGCTGTCGGGCGACCAGAAAGGAAACAAAGCGTCCGTGGTGCCGGGCAGTCTCTCCGACGTGAAGTTGTTGATCGAACGAACCCACAACGACGTGGCCCCGAGCGAATCGGCCCCGACAAAGGCCAGGCGATGGCCATCGGGGGAGAGCGCCAAATTGCCCGCGCCTTCCACGGCCAGATTCAGACGATCAGGGGCGGGGACGGCGAACCGGACGGTCGCGACCGAGGCCGGCGCCCGCCCCACTTGAAGCCACCCCAGCCAGCCGGCGGCCAACATCAGGATGCCGACGAGCGACCACGGCAAAATCGCTCCTCTTTTGGGCGCGGAAGAAACCGCGGGAGCGGCCGCGACCGGCGGCCGTGGCGCGGGACCGGAGAGCGCCGGGCGCACCGTGCTGACACGGCTGACCTTCGAACGATCGGAAACCCGCCGGAAGCGCCGCAGGTCCTTGGCCAGTTCCTTGGCCGACTGGTAGCGCTCGTCGCGATCCTTGTCGAGACATTCCAACAGGATGCGATCCAACTCCGGTTCGATCTCCGGACGGATCGCCGAGGGCGGGGCCGCATCGATGTTGACGATCTCGTACATGATCGCCGTGTCATGCATGCCGCGAAACGGCATCTGGTCGGTCAGCAATTCATAGAGAACGACGCCCAGCGAAAAGATGTCGGAGCGATGATCGGTGTCGAGCCCCTGGACCTGCTCGGGCGACATGTACCCCGCGGTGCCGATGGTGCTGCCCTCTTTGGTCAGCCGCGTGGCGCCATGCAGTTTGGCCAGCCCGAAGTCCATGATCTGCACGATCCCGTCCTTGCGGATCATGATGTTCTCGGGTTTGATGTCGCGGTGCACGATGCCGTGCTCGTGGGCGGCGGCCAGCCCATCGGCGATCTGGGCGCCGATCTCCAGCACCTGCTTGGGCGACAATGTCGCGCGCTTGTCGCGCAGCGTCTGCCCGTCGACATGCTCCATCACGATGAACAGCTGGCCGTCGTGTTCCTGGATGTCGTGGATGGTGCAGATGTTGGGGTGGTTCAACGCCGAGGCGGCGCGCGCCTCCTGCAGGAAGCGCGCCCGCGCGTCGGGCTGGGCCGTCATCTGCGCCGGCAGGAACTTGAGCGCCACCTTGCGGTCGAGTTTCGAGTCGACGGCGAGGTACACGTCGCCCATGCCCCCGGCGCCGAGGTGCTCAATGATGCTGTACTGCGCGATGGTTTGTCCGATCACTAAATCACCTTTGGCGGGAGGTTGGCGAGGCGTTCAAATTCCGGGTGTTGGCGCAGATTGTCCCAATAGGGACTGACCCGCAGATAGGCCGGCGCGATTTCCGACGGAAAGTTCAGTAATTCCGCGAGCGCGCGAATGGCCGTGTCGGCGTCTCCGAAAGCGGCGTGCACAATGGCCTGATTGGTCAGGTGAACGCCGCCACTGATGACATCGCGCGCGATCGGTGTGCGTTCGACGACGCCGCCAATCAAACGTGCGGCATCGTCCGTGCGTCCGATTCCGGCGCAGGATATCGCCAGCGCCGTCGCCAGACGGTCATCCTGCGGGTTGGCCTGATACTGGCTTTCCAGGTATTCAATGGCGTCGTCGTAGTACGGCCTCGCATCCGCAGCCTTACCCAGAAGCCGGTGCGCCTCAGCGAGGAAAAACGCCTTGGGCGCGTACATCGTCTGAGCTTCGTATACCTCGGCGGCGTGACGCTCGATGAAGGCAAGCGCGCCGGACAGATCGCGTTCCGCAAAGAGCAGATCGCACCACTCCACAAACGCATCGACCGGCCCGCGGTGCTTGAGGGTCTCCAGGTCTCGTCGGGACGCCGCCAGATCGCCGCGTCCGCGCAGGGCGATGATCGCCCGCCAGGAACGGGCCTGTGATCGTTCCGGCGACAGCGAAATGGCGCGATCGAGATAGGCGTCGGCCTCATCGTAGCGGCGCATGGTGCCGACCGTGACACCGGTTTCGAGGTTGAGCAGCGGACGCAGCGGATCGAGCTTCAGGACCCGCTGACAGGTCTCCAGCGCCTCGTGGAACCGGCCCTGGCGGCGCATAATCATGGCCGACATGAACAGCGGCACGGCGAAGTTCGGCTGACGTTCCACGGCCCGGCGGCACTCCGCCAGCGCCCCTTCGAAATCCAACAGGCAGCGGTAACGGTACAGCGCGCTGGCCAGCGGGGTTTCGGCATCATTCTTGCCCAGCGCCAGCGCCCGATCAAGGGCGGTCTTGGCGCGCGCGACCCGACCCGGCGTGTGATCGAAGCCGTACCAATACATACTGGTATGCGCGATGCATAGGTAGGCGTGCGCCTGCACGTAACCGGCATCCAACGCCACCGCCTGCTCAAACATGGCAACGGCGATCTGAAAATTCTCCGCGGTCGGATCGGGACTGTAGACATACTCATAGCCGCGCCGGTAGGCATGGTAGGCGTCCATGCTCTCGGTCGGCTTGGCTTCGATGGCGAGCCGCTCCCCTTCGCCGAGGGTGATGTTCAGCTGCTCGATCACCTTTTCGGCGATGTCCGATTGCACGTCGAAGATATCCTCAATTACGCGGTCATAGCGGTCCGACCACATGTGGGTGTCGTCGTTGACCCGGATCAACTGCGGAGTGATGCGCACGCGGCTGGATCCCTGCGCCGCCTTGCCCCAGCGGACGGTGCCTTCAAGGATGAAATCGACCTCCAGTTCGCCGCCGATCTCGCGGATCGCCTTCTTGCGCCCCTTGTACTGCATCACGCTGGTGCGCGATATGACGCCGATGTCCTTGACCGCGGCCAGACGGCTGATGATCTCCTCGGTGATGCCGTCGGCAAAGTACTCATCGTCGGCCGGGCCGAGGTTCTCAAACGGCAGCACCGCCAGCATCTTCCGCCGCGGGGCGGTCGACTTCTCCCCGCCCGAACTGCCGAGCCGCACCAACCGTCGGAGGTCGGAGACCAGGTCGGCCGCCGATTGATGGCGCTCCGCCGGATGCTTCGAGAGGCACTTGGTGATCACCCGCTGCAGATCGTCGGGTACGTTGCTGACAAACCGCGCCAGCGGCTGGGGTTCGTCGTTGACGATCGCGTACATGAGCGCGGCATTGTGCGCGCCCTGAAACGGCAAGCGGTCGGCAATCATTTCGTAGAGGACCACTCCCAGGGAGAACAAATCCGACCGATGGTCGCACTCGCGGCCGCTGGCCTGCTCGGGGGACATGTAGGCGGCGGTCCCGACGGTCGATCCGGTCTGGGTCAGTCGCGCCGCGCCCGCGAAGGTCGCCAGACCGAAGTCGAGCAACTTCGGGCGGCCGTCGCTGTCGACCAGGATGTTGGAGGGCTTGACATCGCGGTGGATGACGCCGGCGGAATGCGCCCGGCCCAGCCCCTCGGCGATCTGCATGCCCAGCGCCAGCTTCTCTTCCAGCGTCAGCGCGCGCGATTTCAGGTACTCGGCCAGGTCGCGGCCCTCGACATACTCCATCACGATGAAGTCGCGGTCATCGACCGATTCGACGGCGTAGATCGTGAGAATGTTCGGGTGATTGAGTTTGGAGGCCGCCTTGGCCTCACGCAGAAGCCGCTGACGCGCCTCGGAGCTTTTGGTCAGCGACGGCGGCAGGAACTTGAGCGCCACACGGCGGTCGAGACGCTCATCGGAAGCGAGGAAGACTTCGCCCATTCCGCCTTCGCCGAGTTTCTTCAGAATGCGATAATGGGCAATGGTCGTATCGAGCATCTAAAACACCTTTGGGGGGAGGTTGAGGAGGCGCTGGAACTCCGGGTGCTGCCGAAGCGCATCCCAGCGCGGCGACCGCATGAGGTATCCGGACGACACCCATGTGGGGGTGGACAGCAACCGCTCGAGGATGGCCAGCGCCTGGTCATGCTCTCCCGCCACGGCCAGGAGGATCGCGTAAATTTCGTCGAAGGTGGATGACAGGAGTGCGTCTTTCGCAAGCGGGTTTTCCGCCATCGCCTCCCGCGCGGCGGCCAGAGCGACTTCGCACTCGCCCAATCCGACCAGCACACGCGCCAGAGCCAGGCGCCGGCGAACATCCGCCGCCGCGATGGGATCCCTCATCAACTGAACGTGCGCCTGACGGAAGAATTCCTTCGCCTCGTCGGGCTGTCCCAGCAGAGCATGCGCCTCAGCGTACAGCAGCGGCTTGGGGTAGTACCAGGTCTGGTCGACGTATTCATGGCCGGGCAGTCGTTCAATGTGCGCCAGCACCGGAGCGAGCGCACGTTCGGCCAGCAGCACCTCGAACCATTCGATAAACGCCTCTTCAAGTCCGCGTTCCCCCATGGACTCCAGTCGTCGGCGCGCTCCCGGCAAGTCGCCGTAGGCGAACAACCGAAGCATGGCGTACCAGGTGTACGCGTTGTACTGATCGGGGGCGAGCCGGATTGACTGGTTCAGATACGATTCCGCTTCGTCGAAACGCCGCAGGAGGAAGCAGGTAATCCCGGCTTCGGTGATGTACTGGATGCTGGCGGGGTCGAGCTTCTGGGCGGCCTTGATGCCTTCGAGCGCCTCGGCCGGGCGTCCCAGCCGCCGTTGAATCGCCGCAATGAGAAAGATGGCCAGCGCGTGGTTGGGCCTGAGACGCACGGCGCGTTTGAATTCATCCAGGGCGTCTTCGTAGTCGATCCGGCAACGGTAGAGATAGAAACCGTTGGCGATTGCGGTCAGTGCGTCATCGGGCTTCAGCGACAGCGCCGTGGCGACCGTCTGCCGCGCCTTCTCCGCGCGCTCCGGGGTCGGATCGCCCCCAAAAAAGTACAGTCCCGAGTGCGCGATCGACAGACAGGCATGCGCCTGCGCGAACGCGGGATCGAAGGAGACCGCGCGCTCAAACATCTGGATCGCCAGCCGGTGGTTCTCCGCCGTGTAATCCGGATTGGTGATGTATTCGTAACCGCGCAGATACGCGTGATACGCGTCGAGATTCTCGGTCGGCTTGGCCTCGATGGCGCGGCGCTCGGGATCGCCCAGCTTGACGTTCAGCTGTTCGGTCACCTTTTCGGCGATGTCCGACTGCACGTCAAAGATGTCCTCCAGGACGCGGTCGTAGCGGTCCGACCACATGTGCGTGTCCTCGTTGACGCGGATCAACTGCGGCGTGATGCGCACGCGGCTGGGCCCCTGCGCGGCCTTGCCCCAGCGCACCGTGCCTTCGAGCACATAGTCGACGCCCAGCTCGCCGCCGATCTCGCGGATCGGCTTCTTGGTCCCCTTGTACTGCATGACGCTGGTGCGCGAAATCACGCCGATTTCGGCCACCGCCGCCAGACGGCTGATGATCTCCTCGGTGATGCCGTCGGCGAAGTACTCATCGTCGGCCGGGCCGAGGTTCTCAAACGGCAGCACCGCCAGCATCTTCTTGCGCGCGACCGCCTGCGGACTGCCGGAGCTGCTGGTGCGCACCAGCCGGCGCAGGTCGGCAATCAGATCCGCCGCCGACTGGTAGCGCTCGGCCGGATGTTTGGCCAGACACTTCGAGACGATGCGTTGCAGTTCCTCGGACACGCCGGTCAGATACCGCGCCAGCGGCTGCGGCTCGTCGTTGACGATCGCGTACATCAAGGCCGCGTTGTGCGCACCCTGGAAAGGCAGGCGGTCGGCAAGCATTTCGTAGAGCACCACGCCGAACGAGAACAAGTCGGAGCGATGGTCGCAGTCGCGGCCGCTGGCCTGCTCGGGGGACATGTAGGCGGCGGTCCCGACGGTCGAGCCGGTTTGGGTCAGACGCGCCGCGCCTTCGAAGGTCGCCAATCCGAAGTCGAGCAGCCGCGGACGGCCGTCCTGGTCAACCAGCACGTTCGACGGCTTCACGTCGCGGTGGATGACGCCGGCGGCGTGGGCCCGGCCCAGCCCTTCGGCGATCTGGATGCCCAGCGTGAGCTTGTCTTCGGTCGACAGCGCGCGCGATTTCAGATAAGCGGCGAGATCCTGCCCCTCAACATACTCCATGACGATGAAATCGCGGTCATTGATGGATTCGACCGCGTGGATTGTCATGATGTTCGGGTGATTGAGCTTGGAGGCCGCCTTGGCCTCGCGCAGCAGACGGGCGCGCGCCTCCGGGTCTTTCGTCAGATTTTCAGAAAGAAACTTCAACGCAACCTGACGCTCCAGACGGCTGTCCTGCGCAAGGAAAACTTCGCCCATGCCGCCGGACCCGAGCTTGCGGATGATTTGGTAATGCGCGATTGATTGTCCGATCATGGTGTCCATTTCGCGAGACAAGAGTAATAAGATCGACTATATTCCCAGGGATTGCAACAGTTCTGCGAAGCGCGGATGGCCCCGGATCGGGTCGAGGAACGCGTCCATCCGCAACCCGGCAAAGTTTGGCGAGCGCACGTTGACGTTTTCGGCCAGCGCCGCCACGGCCGCTTCGGGGTCCCCCAACTGGGCAAAGAGCGTCGCCTTGGCGTAATGCAGAGGATACCCCCGGTCGGTGGCCAGCATGATGTCCAAAAGCCGCCGCAGGACCCCGGTGGGCCCGCCCGCGGCAAGGACCTCCCCCCACGGGGTGCGGTCTTCATCCAGGCCGGCATAGGCCGGAAGCCAACGGGGAATCTCGGCGACCGCTTCGGCGTACCGTTGCAACTGCCAGAGCGTGAGGAACATCAATCGCCGCGCCTTGATGAAATGCGGGTCGAGGGTGAGCGCGTTGGCGACAATGGTCTGCGCTTTGGCGAAGTCGCGCGTGTAGTAATAATGCCGCGCCAGGTCGGTATTGATGATGAGCGACAGCGGGTCCAGTTCGTGGGCGATGTGCATTTCCCGCCCGGCGTCGTCGACCCGCCCGACCTCCAGCAGCATCTGGGTGGCGTACCAGTGGTGCGCGGTGGCGTACCCCGGCTTCAACTGGATGGCGCGGCGGAATTCCCGGTCGGCCGCGTCGAATTCGCGCAGTTCGGAATGGATCCCGGCCAGCGACGAGTGGGCTTCGGCCAGCGTCTCATCGATTGCGAGCGCCCGCTCGACCGCCTCGCGCGCCTTGGCGATCGCATCGCGGTAGCCGATGAAACCGTGGTCCTCGAGGATGAGATAACTGTCGGCCACGCCGGTGTAAGCCAGCGCGAACGCCGGATCGCGGGCGAGGGCCGTCTGGAATGACTCCAGCGCCCGATGCATGGCCTCGGTGGTGCGCTTGTTCCAGAAAAACCGACCCTGCAGGTAGAGGTTGTAGGCCTCGACGTCGCGCGTCGGCGGCGACGGCAGCGATCCCAGACGCACCCGCAGTCGTCCGGCCACCGTCTGGGCGATCTCGTCCTGGATGGCGAAGATGTCGCCGGCGTCGCGGTCAAACCGTTCCGACCAGAGTTGGTAGCCGTCGTTGACATTCACCAACTGGGCCGAGATACGCAAACGGCCGCCATGCTTGCGCACGCTGCCTTCCAGCACCGATGTCACGCCGAGCCGACGACCGATGGTGGGGATATCGAGCGATTGGCCCTTGAACGAAAACGCCGATGTGCGCGCCACCACCCGCAGACCGCTGATCCCGGAGAGCGCGTTGATCAATTCTTCGGCCAGCCCGTCGCAAAAGTACTCCTGATCGCGCTCGGGGCTGAGATCGGCAAACGGCAGGACCGCCACCGACGGGGCCCCCGACGAACCCGGCGTCGGACTCCCCGGCAGGATCAGATTGGGACCGCCGGCGCCGACCGATCCGCTCAGCCCGGATGCGGAAACCAACTCGCGCAGCGCCGCCGCCATGGCGGTGCTGGTGGCAAACCGCGCTCCGGGCTCCTTGGCCAGACAGGTCGCGGCGAATCGGTCCCAGGCGGCGGAGAGGCCGGTCACCCGCGACGAGAGCGGCGGCGGATCGTCATGCACGATGGCATACAGGATCGCCGTCTCCTGCTCGGCCCAGAAGGGATGCCAGCCGGCCAGGGATTCGTAGAAGAGAATGCCGAAGGCAAAGATGTCGGAACGATGATCGACCGCCTGCCCGCGAATCTGCTCGGGGGACATGTAGGCGGGGCTGCCGACCATGGCGCCATCGCGCGTCAGACGGGCGCTCTGGTTGGTGAGCGCCAGCCCGAAGTCGAGGATGCGCGCGCGCCCCTGGCGGTCGACCAGGATGTTGCCCGGCTTGAGGTCACGGTGAATGATCCCGGCGGCGTGGGCGCCGGCCAGACCTTCGGCAATCTGCCAGACCACATTGACCAGCTCCGCCAATGTGCGTCCCGGAGCGCCCCGGTATTGGTCCAGCGAGACACCGTCGATGTACTCCATCACGATCCCATCATGGGTCCCGAAGGTGTCGATGGCATAGATGGTCACGATGTTCGGATGGCTCAACTTCGAGGCCGCGCGCGCCTCGCGCAGCAGGCGCTCGCGCGCGGTCGGATCGTCGCACAGCGGACCGGAGAGCAGCTTGATGGCGACATTGCGGTCCAGACGGGTGTCGCGGGCCAGGTACACTTCGCCCATGCCCCCGCGTCCGAGGAGACGCCTGACCTCGTAATTTCCGATCCGCTCGCCAATCATGCCGCGGGAAGATAGCACAACCGCCGCCGCGGAGCGATTACTTAGGCCGGCCGAAGATCAGAATTGCAGCAGGAGGTTCTCGGCGGAAAACCCCGGACCCAGCGCGGTTAAAAGCCCGTATTGGCCGGGACGAGTCTCCCCCGATCGCAGCAGACGCTCCAGCACAAAGAGCACCGTCGGCGAGGACATGTTGCCGCAGTCGCGCAGCACCGCGCGGGCATGCCTGAGGGTGTCGGGCCCCAGCGCCAAGGCGTCCTCGTAGGCCGCCATCACCTTGGTCCCGCCGGGATGCACCATCCAGTGCCCGATCCCGGCGAAATCATGACCGTGCCGACGGAGAAACTCCCCTGTGTTATCCCGGACCTTCTCGCGCACGATGCGCGGAATCGCCTGCGAAAAGACCACCTGCATCCCGACCGCATCAAAATTCCACCCCATCACCTCCAGCGACCCCGGCCAGGTGGTGGTGCCGACGGCCAGTATGCGAGGACCGGCGGCGGGACGACCGTTGCCGGTCACCATCACCCCCGCCGCGCCATCGGCAAACAGGGCGGTGGCGATGAAGTTCGACTTGGAAAAGTCGGCGTGATGAAACGTCAGCGAGCAGAGCTCGACACAGACCAGCGCAATCACCGCGTGTGGATCGCCCAAGGCCAGACGCTGCGCCAGCGCCAGTCCGGCCGCGCCGCCGGCGCAACCCAGCCCCCAGATTGGCGTGCGCACGACACGCTCCGACAGACCGAGGACATTGAGCAGGCGCGAGTCGATCGACGGCGTTGCCAACCCGGTCGTCGAGACGAAGATGATGTGGGTGATCTCGGTCAGGGACAGCGACGATCCCGCCGCCAGGGAGCGCACCACCTCGGCGCCCAGTCGCGTCGACCAGTCGATGTAGAGTTCATTCTTTTCACGGGCATCGTGGGACGCGGCAAACCATTCCGGCGGCACACAGGTGTGGCGGGTGGCAATTCCGGTGTGATCGAAAACCGGCAGCAAACGCTCGACATCGCGACGGTGGGCGCGGAAATGCGCCGTTGCGAACGCCCGCGCCGCCGGTTGCGTGACGACATAAGGCGGGAGGGCGGTGGCGACGGCGGCAATTTGCGGCATCGGATAATCCGGCGCTGGATCGGCGATAGAACAACAAATGAAACCAAATAATCGCTTTCGTGTTCCAATCCATGAACGCATCCTGATCCGGAAGGAGTCAAGCCATGAAGCCCATCCGTCTGATCCCCGTCTTCGGCGCCCTTTCTCTGCTTGTCTTGTTGGCCGCGCCTGCCCGTCCATTCCCATCGCACGAAGAAACGCCCCAGGAGAAGGCAGAAGCGCGTCGGAAGGACGCGGTCTCCGCTTTCAACAAGGGCGTTGCAAAGCAGGAAAAAGCCCTGGCCTATTTCGAGAAGGGCGACACCGCCAAGGCGACGAAAGAGCTGGAGAAGGCGATCAAGGAGTACGAAAAGGCGATCGTCCTCAACGACAGCTTTCCGGAGGCGCTCTCCAATCTCGGCTACTGCCAGCGCAATCTCGGCAATTACACCAAGGCGCTGGAGTCCTATGATCGCGCCCTGAAGCTCAAACCCGACTTCGCCGAAGCCATCGAATACCGCGCGGTGGCCTATCTCTGGCTCGGACGCACCGACGAAGC
Organism: bacterium; assembly: GCA_035559435.1. Taxonomy (NCBI): domain Bacteria; species bacterium. Next base: position 7,118 of record DATMBC010000102.1, on the reverse strand, counting down.
GAAGTCCGAATACGACCGCCTGCTGAAAATCGACTCCACCGAAGCCGCCGAACTGAAGGCCGCCATCGACGCGGCCGCCGCGGGAAAGTTGAAAAAGGGCAAGTGGTAGAGCCGCGTTAGATGCGAGTGCATGGCGATCGCCCGAGGCGCGACACATCCGTCCTGCCGCACGATGCCGTTCATCTCAAATTATGCTTTTAGGAGGACAGACATTCTTGTCTGTCCATCGCCTCGTTCGGCGGGTCGGCTCTATGACCCGCCGAACGAGGCGAACTTCACGGCAGGGCAACCTTCCCGCAATATCCCATCGCCAATCGGGAGCCCAAAAGCGGCCCCCCAATTGGCGATGGCAGGTCAGACAGGAATGTCCGACCTCCTGCCACCATCGTCATTCCAATCCGGGCGCGGCGCTCTTTGACGCGACCGGGTTGGAATCTTTGTTCTTCCGTTCGTCGGGCACAGTCCATGCGCCGGCCGAGGACTGTTACAGGTTTGCGCGGGAACTGCTCGAAGCGGCCTCCGTTCGCTGATCTCGAGGCCTTTCGCTTTGCAGACAGCGACTTGTATTCGTTGATCATGGTTGGGCGAGTGCGTCAACTGCCCACAGCGCATCCGTGATCGCGAGTCTCTCGCAATGAGGACAGGGGAACTCCACATTGTCCTTGACTCTCTGTCTCTTATTGCCTTGGATGTCTCCGAGCGAAAGGCCTCCGCCAAATCCCATTGGGTGCAAGAATGTCGCTTCCAAGGTGTCGAAGGGATGACTTCGCAGGGTGCTGCCGTGTGTCTGCGATCTTGGCGCGCATAGCGGTCCCTGCCAGACAGATAGTCGCCTCAGTTCTGCTGCTTGTTACTGTCGGCTCTTGCGACTCGAAGGGCTCGGATCCGGAACCTCCGGCGCCCAAGGCGATCTACTATATCCCGGCCTGGTCCCCAGACGGGACGGAAGTGGCCTGCACAATCGATCGATTTGACGATTCAGGGGGAGTGAAGGTGTTCATTGCAATTCTGGACGCGACCACCGGAGCAGTGCGACGAGAGCGTCAACTAGGTCCCATCATTCCCTTCTCCCTGTCGTGGACACCCGACGGCGCGTGGTTGTTGTTTTCTTCGGGCCCGGGCATCTTCAAGATGTCGTCCGATCTCAACATCGTCTTTCAACTAACCTCGGGACAGTTCCATGGATGGCCGTCGTATTCTCGCTCGAGAGACCTCGTCTTTTTCACGCAGAACGAGGCAACCAAGGGCGGACTCTTTTCTGTCACGATAGACGGCGATAGCCTGCTGAGATGGAGTACCGCTGAATCGATCATTCTGCAGGCCTTCGCATTTCCGGATAGCAGCGATTCACTCATCGGATTCGACCCCACGAGCGGCTCCGCCCGGTTGATGGTGTTCAGACCCGATAGCATATCGCACGCTTATTTCCTGGGAATATACTCGCTCGGCCCATTCGCTCGAATATCGCGGGATCATAGATATATCGCCTATAACGCTGGCGTCCATGTTCCGTCAGGAAATCTGATGATACTGGATCGCTCCACCGATTCGATTCATAGTCTGGACGTTTCGGCGACGGAAGGCATGGACTTCTCTCCGGATGGGGGCAAACTGGTCTACCCAATACTCGCAGGAAAGGAGGTCGGCCTATGGATTTTCGATTTGGCAACCGGTGAGCACACACGACTCACCGATGGAACGCGGTAGAACCTGATGGTCGGGTGGCCGCGGTCTGCGACCGCGATGTGTCGCTTGTCCCGAGCATTGCCGAGGGGAAGACACATGTCCCCCGTCCCGACTCACAACTGCCTCACTCACCCGAGATTCCTCCTGGCTTTACCAGTCGGCTCGACTGGTCCGGGTGGCGCGAATGATTGAAATTGCGTGGCCGCAGTCTCTGACTGCGGTCGAGCGGAGCGAGACAACCGCACTGCAAGCGGCCGAGCAAGTGCGGAATGGGGGAAGAATCAAGGATTGAGGAATTGGCTTGAAGTTGCGCGGGCAATATGTGCCTTCGGCCCACCGCGGTCGCAGACCGTCAGGGATCACGAGCGACGCCGAGGGGCGGCCACGCAAGTCGATCTGTCGCGCTTGGAGGGTCACCCACGCCACGCGGCCTTTTTTCGACTGGGACACTCGCTGGGTCTTTCAACAGTCCTCGGAGACTGCGGCCACGTATTTCATTCCATCCCCCACCCGGCCAGGAATAGACTGCCGGTCCACCGGTATTCACACGATAGAGTCGAGTGGGCAAGTTCAAAAGGCGAGTTCTAGCGGATGTGGCCCAGGAATCGGCAATTGTCCAAGACTTCATGCCTCCGGCAGATTTCGTTTGACTTTGCGCCGGGGGGGGGGCGACATCTTGACCGCTAGAGCAAATACCACGCAGATGCGTGGGAGGATTCTCATGCGTAAGGCCGAAGCCGAAAAGTGGACGCCGTCGAGAGAAACTGGAGACGAATTCGGCAGAAATGCAGTTCTCCGTCTGACGTTCCGACGGAAGTGGGTTCAATTGGCTGCAGTTCTCGGTGCAACGACGCTGACTCTCAGTTTCTGCGGCTCGAAGTCCAACGAACCGGACCCGGTGGTGATCAAGCAGATCTGGTATACCCCTGCATGGTCGCCCGACGGACGAGAGATCGTCTGCACCATTTGGCGAAGGGATGACTCCTTCGACGGAGCCGCATTCACCGCAGTTCTGGACGCATCAACCGGTGAGATTCTGAGGGAGCGGCCGCAAAATGCCCTCTCTCCCTTCGCCTTCAGTTGGACCCCCGATGGGAAATGGCTGCTCTTCGGGGCGGGCCCGGGGATCTTCAAGATGACATCGGACTTGGACTCTCTGGTTCAGTTGACGTCTGGGGAGTTTCACGATAACCCGTCATACTCCAGAGCAAGGAACTTGGTCTTCTTTACCGTCAACGATGGCCGGGTGGGCGGTCTCTTCTCCGTGACATTGGAAGGGGATAGTCTGCGCCGCTGGAGCACGCAGGAGACTTTAGTTTTTGGAACTTCCGCCTTTCCGGATGAGAGCGATTCTCTTGTCGGTTTTAGCGGCACGCAGGGCGGCTACTGGCTCATGGTGTTCAGCCCCGAGGCCATTGGATCGGCGCTCCAGCTTAGCCAATCGGGTCAGCCCGGAGCTCAGATTTCTCTGGACCACCGGTATGTGGCCTACAACAAGGGCACAAGTCTAATCCTGCTTGATCGTGGATCAGGATCCCCGCGGACCATTACGACCTTGCTGACAACGGCAATGTCATTCTCCGCGGATGGGGGCAAACTGGTCTACCCAATACTCGCAGGAAAGGAGGTCGGCCTATGGATTTTCGATTTGGCAACCGGTGAGCACACACGACTCACCGATGGAACGCGGTAGAACCTGATGGTTTCATCACACGTAAGGAGGCGTGTATGAGCCGTACAAGAGTCTCGACACAGGCATATTGCCTGGCCTTCATTGCACTTTGCTTCGCTTGGACCGGTTCTTCCCGAGCAGAGGCGCCCGCCCCGCAAGACTCGCTTTGGAACCAGCAATGGAACATGAAGAATGACGGGCAGTCCGGCGGGACCCTGGCATCGACGTCGGCCTTCCTGGAGCATGGGACTTCACTGTGGCAGCACCTGGTACACCTATAAGATCCACCCAGAGAACATCCATCAGGCCCCCGCAGCCGCGAATGAGGCGTCCGAGCTGACACTGCCCAATCCGCCGTCCTGCCTCTCCGCCTATGTGCTGTACGTGAACATCTACTCGCCGGGTTTTGACCCGTCGATGTGCTCGCAGAACCAAGGTGCGTGCGAATGAAAAGCGGGACGAGGCGTCCCGCCTCATCCCGCCGGAAACACGCGACATTGATCCGTCAGACCACGGGGAGGGGTCTAACGCAAATCGCGCATTTGTTCACGCAGTTCGCGCAGCTGCTCGCGCAACTCGCGCATCTCTTTGTTCATCTGTTCGCGCCAGTCGTCCATGTTCTCGCGTATCGAGTTGCGCATCTTTTCGCGCAGGTCGATCGCGCCGGCGTGATCGGGTCGGACATGGAAACGGAAGGGCGCGCCGATGCCGGACCAGGTGTCGTTGCTTTCGACCGTGACATCGACGGTCAGGTCCTCCTTGCCGCGCAGCACGCGCACCGCGACCTTGTCGCCGTCTTCCGCCCGCTGGATCGCGCGGCGGACGTCATCGGTGTCATAGACTTTGCGATGTCCGACTTCCACAATGACATCGCCGGCCTTCAGACCGGCCTTTTCGGCGGGGCTGTCCTTTTCGACTTCATTGACCAGCACGCCGCCATCGGGGGCGCCCAGCGCCGCGGCCAGTTCATCGGACATGTCATAAAGGCTGACGCCGATGTAGGACGTGCTCAGTTGGCCCAGTGAGAAGGAATAGGCGCGCGGGGCGCGGGGAATGTCGGGCGCGCGCGGGTCCATCGCGTCCGGCGCGTCGAACTGCCAGTCGCCGTCGAAGGTCCACGCATTGCTGTCGTCCTCGCGGCCGATCTCACAGGCCAGCACCCGCTGGCTGCCGTCCCGCCAGATTTCGATGTCGATCTTGCTGCCGGGCTTGGTCTCCTCGATCAGGTTGGTCAGGTGGCGCACCGAACGCGCCTCCTGGCCGTTGAACTTGAGGATAACATCGCCCTTTTTCAGGCCGGCCTCCGCGGCGGGCGAATCCTCCACCACACCGCTGACATAGACGCCGTCGGTGGACGGCAACTTTTCCTCGTCCGCCAAGTCCCTGTCGATGTTCTGGATAAAGACACCCAGCCAGCCGGGGGCGTCTTCGTCCTCGGTCTCATTGGCCAGGCTGAAAAGCGAGTTGTCGGCGGCCTGGGCGACCACCACGGCGCTGCCCAGCGCCAGAATTGCAACGGCCAGAATTGGCCAACGACGAGTCAAAAACTTGCGCCACTGCATCACTGCCTCCCTCGGTTGCAGGGACCAAACCGATATGATCCGTAATTTTCTTTGTTCTCTGTCCCTGGTCGGTCGTTTTTTACGTAAACCGCCGGGATCGGGTTCCGTCTTTCTTTAAGACGCCGCGGGTCCGGTTTCGGTTAGTCAAAGGAGCCTTCCGTGCGCCTGGAACTGAAGCGAATCGGGATCTTTTCGGCCGTCAAGACGATGTTCGTCCTCGGCGGGGTCTCCGGCTTTCTGTTGGGCATCGTCCAGTGGCTGCTTCTGCTGTTCGTGCAACAGGCCACCATGTCGATGCCGTCGGAGCTGTCGGGGTTCGAGCAGGAGGCCTTTGCCGAACTGCTGGGGGCGGGGATGGGCGTGTTGGGATTGCTCCTGCCATTGTTCGGCGGGTTCATCGGGGCGATTGGCGGCATCTTTTTTGGCGCCATTCTCGGCATGGTGTACAACCTGTCGGCAAAGCTGTGGGGCGGCCTTGAATACGAGCGCGAGGAGGTCCGTCCATCTGCCGCCTCCGTGATCCTGCCATCCAGCCCGTCCCGCGGCGAACCGACCCCGCTGCCGACGGTCGGCGCCGGCGCGCCGCCACATCCGCCAGAGCCCTCCGCCGATTCCCGACAACGTCCGCCGGCGATGTATGAATAGTCCGGATCATCGCCACCCCCGTATTCGATCGCGTATGATCAGAACCCTCTCACGATGCGGGTCAGCCCTCGGGCTGGTATTCCTGCTGTTGGCGACGCCGGTCCTTGCGTTCGAGCCGATGCCCCCGATCATGCAGACGCTCCTCGAGGTGTTTCCCGAAGAGAACGGCCGCTTTGTCGATGAGCCGTTCGGCGCAACGTCGGAGATGCCCGCCGAGGCCCGGCCGTTTTTCGAGACCTTCCGGGTCGTGGTCCCGTCCGTCGATGACATCGAAAAGACCCTCGCGCGCCTGTTCGCCGCCTCGTCACGGCTGCCGATCAAGAAGATCACCCGTTACGACCGCAGCCCCGGCGCGCCGGGGCTGCCCGGGTTTCGCGGCGTCTGGTGCCAGACCGAGGATGAATCGCAGATCGGGTTTTCGATTGTCACGATCAATGAGAACCGGTTTCTGATCTGGGCGAAGATGGGGTACTATCCGTTCTTCGCCAACGACAGCGTCAATCCCAAGGTGCGCGACCAGTACGCCCGCGATGTCTCGCAGTATCTGGCCGGGCTCGATCTGAAGGTGCCGGACAACGAGGTGCCGCCGGCGAGCGGGCGCGGGCTGCCGGAGGGGATGGATTTTCTGGAGCCAACGCCCGCGCCGTGGGTCGGAGGCGGGGCCTCTCCATCGCTGCTGGTCCCTCAGATAGAAGAAATCAGAACTTGGGGACTTTCTAGTGTCAAGGCGGTGGTTCCGGCACAGTCGCTTATGGAACGGATCATTAATGACACTAAGGACACGCTCTACGCTAACAGAGATGAGTCGCTGATTCAACGTCAATTCGAGCGGTGGCTCAGCCCGGCATTCAGATTGGGCGCCTCGATCACGAATGTCACGAGCGGGCTATTTGACACTCTCCGTCACGGTGGCAACTACTCGTTTGTGATCGACCGTCATGGCAGAATGAGGATTTGCACGTTTCCCGGGGAAGGGGATGACGGGATTCCTGACATCCTGCTATTCCCCATGGCACCTGCCACATGCGCCGGTGTAGTGAGTATCCGGAGGGGAACGGAATGGGCAAGTCCTGATCCTCCTGAGGTCGCATCTGTCGTGTGCAATTTCAGCTCCTATTTCTGGGCGGGGTCCATGTGGTCGGAACAGGCCGATGCGGCGCGTGCGGTTACAGATCTGCAATTGCAGAGCTTCGGGCAATTTTTCCGCGCAATGCAGTTATTCGGAGTTGGTTTTGATAATGTCATCATTCGGAAGCACGATCTGTTCTGGTGAGCGCTCTACACATCGAAGGTGCTGATCGCGCCCTCTGCGGTGCTCCTGTGGCGGTTCCGTGCAAGTGATCGATCCCGCCAAGTCGTTTTTCTGATTCCGCGAGGACGAATCGCCGCGGAGGAGAGCCTGCTCCTCTGTCGCCCCTCCGGGGCTCTGCGGTTCCCTCGCATCGCTCCCCAGGGCTTACGCCCTAGGCTAAGTTCTGTCGCGCCTCCGCCGCTTTTCTCGCGCCGACGGATTGACCTGATTCATTCCAACAGACTGTTCTTGTGGAGGGCGA
>DATMBC010000101.1 GCA_035559435.1 bacterium | reverse complement strand
GGCGGACGGTCGGTGGGCGAAGCGGTGGCCGCGCGGGTCGGCGGCGGTGGGGCGGCCGCGCGCAACTTGGCGGCGGCCTCAGCGGCGGCTTTCTGACGGCGCGCTTCGGCCTCGGCTTCGGCGGCGGCTTTCGCCGCGGCGGCGGCCGCGGCTGCCGCTTCCTCCGCTTCCTTCGCCTTGCGCGCTTCCTCTTCCTGACGCGCCTTCTCGGCCGCGGCGGCGGCGGCCAACTCGGCCTGCTGACGCGCCTCGGCTTCGGCCGCTTCCTTCGCCTTCTGCTTGCGCTCGCGCGTCTTCTTCTCGCGGGCCGCAATCTCGGCTTTCAGCGACTCTTTCTGCTTGTCAAACTCGGCCTCAATCGCCTCGAGCACTTCGTCGGTGGCGACGCTCATATGGCTGCGGACATTGAATCCCAGCCGGTTGACCATCGCCATCAGCGCTTCGGCTGACAGGTTGTGCTCGCGTGCGACTTCAAAGAGGCGTTTGCTGGCCATGAGTTGGCGGTTCCTTTGCGATTGCGCTACAGAGCGACGCGTCCCGTCCGTGACGCGCCGGGACTATTCCTCATCCGCTTTGCCGGGACGCCCGCGCTTGGGCGAATCGTCCTCAGTCTCTTCCTCATCCTCGTGCTCTTCGGTCTCTTCCTCGTCCTCGCCCACGGTGTCGTCGAAGAGTTCATCGCCGACACGCGAGCGAACGGTGCCGTCCGGCTCGACCACCATCTGCGCGGAGAGCTGCTGGGCGACAAACTCCTGCGCCGCCTCGACCAGCTTGTCGGCGGTCTTGGGCCCGATCCCCTCGATGGAGACCAGATCGGCGGGCGTCTTGGTGGCCAGCGTCTCGATCGATTTGATGTCGGCGGCTTCGAGGCGCTCCTTGGTGGCGTCGCCGATGCCGGGCAACTGATCCAGCGGCGTGGCGGTCTCCAGCGCGCGGGTGCGCTGCGCCAAATACTGCGATTCGGAGCGGATCGTGATCTTCCAGCCGGTCAGTTTGGCCGCCAGACGGGCGTTCTGCCCGTTGCGCCCGATCGCCAGCGACAATTTTTCGTCGTCGACGATGACGGTCATTTCCTTGTTGTCGTAGTCGACGTTGACGATCTGCACCACGCGCGCAGGGGCCAGCGCCCGGGCCACGAAGGTCTCCGGATCCGGATCCCACGGCACGATGTCGATGCGCTCGTTGGCCAGTTCGCGCACGATCGACTGCACGCGCACGCCCTTGACGCCGACGCAGGCGCCGACCGGATCGACACGGTCGTCGATCGAATGCACCGCGACCTTCGACCGCTCGCCGGGTTCGCGCGAGACCGCCTTGATCTCGACGATCTTCTCGAAAATCTCCGGCACTTCCAATTCGAACAGTTTCAGCAACAGGCCCGGGTGCGCGCGCGACAGGATGATCTGCGGCCCCTTCATATTGGGCTGCACGTCGGCGATGTAGGCGCGGATGCGGTCGCCCTGACGGAAGCGCTCGCGCGGGATCTGCTCCTTGTGCGGCACCACGGCTTCGGCCCCCTGCAGATTGACGATAATCGTGCCCTTGTCAATGTGCTGCACGATGCCGGTGACCACCTCGCCGACACGGTCCTTGTACTCGGCGTACACCTGCTCGCGCTCCCGCTCGCGGATGCGCTGAACCAGTATCTGCTTGGTGGCGGCGATGGCGTTGCGTCCGAACTCCTCGAACGGCAGCTCGATTTCCATCTCGTCGCCGATTTCGGATTCCTCGTCGATCTCCTGCGCCTCGACCAGCGAAATCTCATGCTGGGGGTCTTGCACGTAGCCGACCACGGTCTTGAGGGCGACCATGTAGATTTCTCCCTCGCGACGGTCGATGTGCACCTGGATGTTGTCCGCGTCACCGAAGCGCTTGCGCGCCGCCGTCATCAGACCCTCTTTGATCGTCTCCAGGACATACTCCTGGTCGAGGTTCTTCGACTTGGTGATCTGGTGGACCACCTCCATGATATCAAATTCGATTGCCATCGTGTCCTTCTCCGGCCGCTGCTACGCGCCGCCTAGATGATCACCTTCGCCTCCACCACCCGCTCCCACGGATACGCCGTGGTGCCGATGGTGACAGACTCCTCGCCGACGCGGGCGATGATGCCCTTGGCGGTTTTGCGCTTTCCTTCGTCGTCCTTGTATTTCAACGTCACACTCTCGCCCATCTTGCGCCGGAAATCGGCCGGGGTCTTAAGCGGCCGGTCCAGCCCGGGGGAAGACACTTCCAGGGTGTACCGCCCCGGCACGACGTCTTCAATGTCCAGATCGGCCGACAGCCGGCGCGACACCGCCGCGCAGTCATCGAGGGTCACGCCCCCGCGCTTGTCGATCACCAGGCGCACGGTCTGATGCTTGCCCGGATGGTGGGTCAACTCGAGCAATTCTACCCCATAGAACTCGGCGACCTTCGTTGCCGTTTCCGTCAAACGCGCCAGCAGGGCGCTATGGGCCGTGCTCTCCGGCATCAGACCTCGTCGGCCTCCCAAAACCGTTACGACGCAAAGACCTATCTGGTCTTGCGCCCCAAACTGCTTAGATATCGCAATTCAGGGGGTGCCGCAACAGAAAAAGCGGGAGGATACAACCCGTAAAACCGACGCAAGGATAACGAAGTTCCCGCCCCGTGTCAATGCCTGTTTCACCACCGCCACGCGGTCAATCGGGTACGGCCATTTGCGGGAGGGCAGCCCTGCCGTAGCTATCGCCTCGTTCGGCGGGTCCCAGGAGCGGACCCACCTCACGAGGCGAAGGACAGACAAGAATGTCCGTCCCCCTGAAAGCCAAACCGGTCACGTCAAAGAACGCCGCGACCGGCTTGAGATGACAGATCATAAAACGAATAGGAGGTCAGACATTCCTGTCTGACCGGCCATCCACGATCGAGAGGCGCTCTTTGCCCCTCAATCGGGGATGGCATAACGCGGGAGGGCGGCCAGTCCTGCATCCCGCGGCGTGAATGCGAATCCGCCTACGACCCGATCTCGCGTTTGACCCGGTCGACCACGTCCGCAAACGGCACATCCTCGGCGGCCTGCGCGTCGCGGCGCTTCAATTCCCAGGCGCCCTTGGCCAGGCCCTTGGCGCCGACAGTAATCCGCAACGGCACACCAATCAGGTCGGCATCGGCGAATTTGACCCCGGCGCGTTCGCTGCGGTCATCGTAAAGAACCTCGATCCCGGCAGTGGCCAGGTCGTTGTAGAGGTCATCGGCAGCTTTCACCAGCGCCGGATCGTCGGACTTAGCGCAGACGATGTGCACATGGAAAGGCGCAATCGGCATCGGCCAGATGATGCCCTTGTCATCATGGAATCGCTCGATCGCCGCCTGCGCGGTGCGTGTGACACCGATGCCGTAAGAACCCATGATAAACGGCTTCTCGTTGCCATCGGCGTCGGTGAAGGTCGCGCCCAGTGCCGCCGAATACTTGGTCCCGAGTTTAAAGGTGTTGCCCACTTCGATGCCGCGCCGTTTGACCAGACGCCCCTCGGCACAGCGCGGGCACCCCTCCCCTGCCTGCGCCGAGCGGATCAGCGCCGTCTTGTCGATGCGGAAATCGGCGAGGTTGACGTCAACATAGTGCTTGTCGGCCTGATTGGCGCCGACCACAAAGTTGGTCAGGTCGTGGACTTCCTCATCGGCCACGATCAGCACATCCTTCGACAGCCCGATGGGCCCCGCGAAGCCGACCGGCGCCTTGGTCAGCGCCATGACCGACTCGGCATCGAGCATCTCAATACCGGTCGCGCCGACGGCGTTGGCCAGTTTCACCTCGTTGATCTCGCGATCGCCGCGGATCAACGCCGCCACGGTCTTGTCGCCGGCCCGGTACAGAAGCGTCTTGACCAGCTTCTGCGGCGGCAGTTTCAGGAAGGCGGTGACTTCCTCAATCGTCCGGGCGCCCGGGGTGTCGACCAACAGCCGCGAGCGCTGCGCCTCTTTGGCCGGCGGCGGGGTCAGCGACCTCGACTCGGCCCGTTCAATGTTGGCGCCGTAGCCGCAGGACGGACAGGTGAGGATGATCGCCTCGCCCCCGTCGGTGTCGACCACCACCATGAACTCATGCGCGAACTTGCCGCCCATCGCGCCGGTGTCGGATTCGACCATCACCGTCTCCAACCCGCAGCGCTTGAAGATGGCAACATAGGCATCAACCATCTTCTGATAGGCAACGTCCAGCCCCGCCTGATCGACGTCGAAGGAGTAGGCGTCCTTCATGATGAACTCACGCCCGCGCATCAGGCCGAAGCGGGGACGGATCTCATCGCGGAACTTCACCTGAATCTGATAGAGGTTGAGCGGCACCTGGCGGTAGGAGCGCACCTCGCCGCAGACCAGCGATGTGACCACTTCCTCATGCGTGGGGCCCAGCACCATCGGCCGCTTGTGACGATCCTCGGCGCGCATCAATTCCGGCCCCATCGCATCCCAGCGTCCAGTCTGCTGCCAGATCTCAGCCGGACAGAGCACCGGCATGGTGATCTCGAGAGCGCCGGAACGGTCCATCTCCTCGCGGACGATGTTTGAAATCTTGGCCAGCACCCGCTGCATCAGGGGCAGGTAAATGTAGACCCCGGCGGTCAGCTTGCGGATGTAACCGCCGCGCAGCAGGTACTTATGACTGACCAGTTCCGCCTCGGCGGGGTCCTCCCGCAGCGTGGGGATGAACATTCGCGACATGCGCATGATCGGTCGCTCCTTGCGGGCGGCTGTCCGCCCATGTCTTTATGGTATCGGCGGCCAGAGACTGTCTCAAAACGGAAACAAGGGGCGAAGGCCCCTTGCCGGTGGTTCCGGTCTGGCCCGGAACGGTCTGTCAGTATACGCGAATCGATCGATGGGTCAAGCGGCGAAACAGAACGGGCGTCCCAAACGGACGCCCGCCGCGGATCAAAGTATCGTCGGGCTCAACGCGGCTTCTTCTTTTTTACCGAGGTGTTCTCGGGCTTGGACGGAGTTGAGGTGGTCCGTTTGGTCCTGGGCTCGTCGAGCGTCTTCTTACCGTCTGCGGCCGGTTCGGCCGGCGCGGATTCCTCGGGTTTGACTTTGGCCTTCTCGTGAACCCGGTCATCGACACCATCATTGTTGGCATCGATGAAGTTGTTGTACTGCACCGCTTCGTCCTTTTTCGACTCGCGCACTTCCTCTTTGAGTTTTTCCAACAGCGTGCGGCTGGCCCTGGTCGGGGCGGCCGGACGCACCCCGGCGGTGTCGGCAGCGGGTTTGGCCGCGGGCGTCTCAGACTTCGGCTTGGCGTCGATGCCCCAGGCGCTCCCGCCGGCAAACATCCACGCGCCCAGTGTCGCGATGATCAGTGTCCGTCTCATCCCTGCCCAGTTATACATTGTCGGCCACCATCCGTCAATTCCCAATCCGGACGTGCGGGGCCGCCCGGTATTGGCCCCGCACGCCGGTGTGCGGCAGTCCCTCTGCCGTCTCCCGTATTGCTCCCTTACTTGCGATCCTTGGTGCGCAGGCCGCGTTCTCCGCTTTTGACCCCGTCGCGGGATTTGGACTTCCCTTTGCCTCCGCTTGTGACCGCGCCGTCATCACCGCCGTCCCCGCTGATCACCGCCTTGCCCACGCCGCTGAGAAACTTGCCCAGCGAGAACTTCGACTTCCCCTCGCCCGGCTCGCCGGAGCGCTTACCCTGCGCGGATGCCTTCTTGCCGTCGGCCACCGATGCCTCGATCCGCTGGGCCTTTGCCTTCGACTTGCCGGCGCTCTTGTCGCCGGCCTTCAGCTTGTGCGCGGCGTTTCCGGCATCGTAATCGCGCCAGATCCGCGGGTCCTGCCTGGCCTTGCTGTCCCTGATGCGGGCGCGGTCATCCCAGTCGGGACGGTAACGGTCCTTTTGCCCGCGGTCGAGACGGATGTCATCGCGGTCATAGACGCGGTACTTCTGCCGTCCCTGCCCGCCTTTTTCCACGCGGAAGTGATCCTCGAAGTCGCCGCGGCCCCGCTTGTAGACCGAATTGAAAATGCCCTTGTCGCGACGGTGCACATAGTAGTCGCGCTTGGGATAGCAGTGGACCACATGGCGGCGGATCAGCCGCGGGCCATCGTAGCAGGTAATGATGCGACGTCCGAAGTAGTGGCGCGGGACGTAGCAGGGCGCGATGCCAATGAAGCTGCCATCGATGTCGATGCGCGCGCCGATCGGCCAGCCAATGTAAATCTGACCGTAGAAGACATCCGGCCACGGGTCCCAGGCGTTGATGTGGTACACATTCGGCCGCGGCCGGATATGGAAGGTGGCCAGGTCGGTGGCGCACCAGTCGTAGTAGCGGCCGCAGAGTTCCCGGTTGACCACATCGATGTAGGCGTACCGGTCGGCGCCGGCGCGAAAGTCACGCAGATCCGGATGCGGGGTCAGATGCAGCGGCATGCTGACATGCTTCTCATAGATCGGCCACTCCGGCAGACTGATCGGAATCTCCGAGGCGATCGCCTGGATGTATTCGGTGCCCGCGGGCCCCTCGACCACCCAGTCGACATCATCCCAGGGACGCGGGAACGTGATCACGTCCCCCGCCGCCACGAAGTTGTCCTCCCACGGCGCCGCCGGGAAGAGCACGTGCAGACGCCCGCGGGTGTCGATGTTGTAGAGCACCAGGAAGGCGTCGCGGGTCAACTCAACCTGGACACGGATCTCTTCGCCCGGATAGTAGACGGCGTCCATGCCGCGGTCGGGCCACACATAGACTTCGAGGTCGTTGCGCGGGCGCGGGCTGATGCGCAGTTCGGCGCCGACTTGCACGTCGGCATACGCCGCCGTCGCCAGCCCCAGCGCCGCCGTCACGGCCGCCAATGTCAGTTTCGTCGTCTTCATGATCCTGCCTCCTGCTTTGCATCCTGCGTATGAGTCCACCGTCCTCTGATCCACGGCACTCCCGAACGTTGTGAGGTCAGGGACGGGCGATCTTCAGACTGTCGGGCACCACCAGCTTGAGTTCCGGATTGCCCGGATCTTCCTGATGGGCCCAGTCGAACCGCACCCAGCTGTTGCCCATGTCGAACACACGCACCTTGGCGTAGCGGTTGGCGTCGGTCCAGATCACGTAGGTGTGGCCGAGGATCACCTCGCACCAGCCGACCGACGACCACCCCTCCGTCGGCGCCCAGCCAACCTCGTCAATGGCGTCGGTGTAGCCGAGATCCTGGATGTCATCGTTGGCGTCGGCGGCCTCGATGAAGATCGTCTCCAGTTGTTCGTCGTAATCGAAGATGATGTCGGCGTCCGGCGAATTGCGGCTCACCTTCATCCGGCGCAGGAAACTCCAGCCGGACTGATCGGCGGTCGCATCGACATACACGTTGAACCCTTCCGGACGCGGCGTGTCGAAGACATCCTCATAGGACAGGTCGCTCTCGTTGCCCTCGTAGTCGACCGCGCTGACGGCGTAGAAGTAGGTGTGACTGTTGCGCACGTCACGGTCGATGAACGACCACTGCGAACGGAACTCGTTGACATGCACACGGCCGATTTCCTCATACAGGTCATCGGGGTCCTCATCGTCGCGGTAGATGATATAGAGCGCCAAGTCGGGCTCGGTTGAGCCATACCAATAGACCGTGACCTGTTGGTCGCCGGTGAGCGAATTGACGCCGCGCGGCACTCCCGGCGCGGTCAGATCGGGCTCGGTGACATAGACACGCTCTGTATTCTCGCATCCCCAGAGCAGCAGGCCTGCGAGCATCACGGCGATTCCGGTCCACAGGCAACGTGAGTTCATGGCATCCTCCTTGGACATCCAGTCCGGGCAACCCCATGGCAAGGGGCGTGCCAGCAAATCCTGTTCAGGCAAGTATAGGAATGACAATCAGTTGCCGATGCGGCTGAACCGTTTGGTGCACCGCAGCTCACGAGATTTTGTGCGTCGATTACAAGTCGCGCACCGAATTCGGGCGACGGCTAAAACGTTGACCACGTTGCAGGAAGGCCATTCTTTCGCGGCATGTCGCAGCCACTGCCTATCGCCAAATCCTCGCAGATCATCCATCTGCTTCCGCAGATGTCGAATCGCCATGGCCTGATCGCCGGGGCCACCGGCACCGGGAAGACCGTCACATTGCAGGTCATCGCCGAGAACTTCTCACGTATCGGTGTGCCGGTCTTCATGGCTGATGTGAAGGGGGATCTGGCCGGACTGTCGCAACCGGGAGTGACAAACCCGAGGCTCGCGGCCCGAATCGAGACGCTGGGAATCGCCCACACCTTCGCGGCTTGCCCGGTGACCTTCTGGGATGTCTTCGGCGCTGGCGGTCATCCAGTGCGCGCGACCATCTCCGATATGGGGCCGATCCTGCTGGCGCGGCTTTTGGACTTAAACGAGACCCAAAGCGGCGTGCTGGCGCTGGTGTTCAAGATTGCCGACGACAACGGGCTTCTGCTTCTGGATCTGAAGGACCTGCAGGAAATGCTGAAGTTTGTCGGCGACAACGCCAAGGAGTTTCGCACCGAATACGGCAACATCACCGCCGCCAGCATCGGGGCGATTCAACGCGGCCTGGTGGCGCTGGAGCAGCAGGGCGCCGATGCGCTTTTCGGCGAGCCGGCCCTGGAATTGGCCGACCTGATGCGCGTGTCGGCCGATGGCCGCGGGATGGTGAACATCCTCGCCGCCGACCGTCTGTTCCACGCGCCCAAGATTTACTCCACCTTCCTGCTGTGGCTTTTGGCCGAACTCTTCGAGGAACTGCCCGAGGCCGGAGACCTGGAAAAACCGAAACTGGTCTTTTTCTTCGATGAGGCGCATCTGTTGTTCGATGACGCTCCCAAGGCGCTGGTCGACAAGGTCGAGCAAGTCGTCCGTCTGATCCGCTCCAAGGGGGTGGGCGTCTTCTTCATCACCCAGAGCCCGCTCGACATTCCCGAAGACATCCTCGGCCAACTGGGCAACCGTGTGCAGCATGCCTTGCGCGCTTTCACCCCGAAGGATCAGAAAGCGGTCCGCGCGGCCGCGCAGACGTTTCGCGCCAATCCCGGCTTCGATGTCGAGGCCGCGATCACCGAAGTCGGCGTGGGCGAAGCGCTGGTGTCATTCCTCGATCCCAAGGGCTCGCCGGGTATGGTCGAGCGCGCTCTCATCTTTCCGCCGTCGAGCCTCATCGGGCCGATTTCCCCGCAGGACCGTCAGGCCCTGATCCAATCCTCTCCCCTGCGCGGCCGTTATGAGCAGGCCGTCGATCGTGAGTCCGCCTACGAACTGCTGCGCCGTCGGGCGGAGCAGCGCGCCTACCGCGAGGAAATCGACACCCTCGCGCGCCGTCAACCCGCACCCGCCACGCGTCCGGTGGGGCGCCGTCGCGACACCGCCATGGACACCTTCATGAAGGGGACTGCCCGTTCGGTGGGCAGCGCGGTCGGGCGCGCCCTCATCCGCGGCATTCTCGGCTCCCTCGGCGGCCGCCGCTAAGAGCAACAAGGATTGCTTCGTCGTCCGCCTCCGGCTGACTCCTCGCAATGACGGTTATCGGGATGCTGCGATGAGCAAGCTGTTCTGTGTCTACATCATGACAAACGAGCACAATACGGTGCTCTACACTGGCATGACGAGCGACCTGACAGCGCGGGTCTGGCAGCACAAGAATGGTGTCGTGGGTAGCTTCAGCAAACGATATCGACTGACAAAACTCGTGTACTATGAAGTCTGCCCGGGTGCGGAAGCCGCCATTATAAGGGAGAAGCAACTCAAAGGTGGCTCTAGAGCTAAGAAATTGGCACTTATCAAGTCGCAGAACCCGTCGTGGGCAGATTTGTCAGAGACGCTCTGAACGACGGACCATACGTCATTGCGAGGAGTCCGCCGGAGGCGGACGACGAAGCAATCCTTTTTAGCCCCCCGACCGCCGCACTCACTCCCGTTCCAGCCCGTACTCCTTCATCTTCAGCCGCAGCGTATTGCGGTGAATCCCCAGCGACTCGGCGGTCTGCTGCAGGGCGTAGTTGTGATGCTCCAGCGCCCGTTGGATGTGCCGTTTCTCCACCTCCGCCAAGGGCAGGGTCGGCAATTCGGACGGCGCGCTGGGCGCCGGGGCGGCGGCGATTCCGAGGGAGAAGTCGGCGACATCGAGGACATCGGTGCGCGCCAGCACACAGGCGCGTTCGATGGCGTTGAGCAGTTCGCGCACATTCCCCGGCCAATGGTAGGACAGAATCAGGTCCTTCGCCGCCGGAGTGATCCCGCGGATGGCGCGTCCGCGCACACGATGCTGCCGTTTGATGAAGGCATCGACCAGAGGCAGGATGTCCTGCGGCCGTTGCCGCAGCGGCGGAATCGTGATCTGGATGACATTGAGACGGTAGTACAGGTCCTCGCGGAACTTCCCCTCCTTGACCATCTCCTCGAGATTCTGATGGGTCGCCGCCACCACGCGGCAGTCGGAAGTCACGGTCTCGTTGCCGCCGAGACGCTCGAAGGCCTTGTGCTCCAGCGCGCGCAGGACCTTCGCCTGGATCGAGGCGGGCATGTCGCCGATCTCATCGAGAAAGATCGTTCCGCCGGCGGCCAGCTCGAAACGGCCGATCCGTCGCGCCAGCGCCCCAGTGTAGGCCCCCTTCTCGGCGCCGAACAGTTCCGCTTCCAGCAGCGTCTCGGGGATGGCGGCGCAGTTGACCGCGATGAAATTCCTGGCGCGACGGCTGGAGGAACGGTGCAACGCCCGCGCCACCAGTTCCTTGCCGGTGCCCGATTCGCCGCGGATCAGCACGGTGGAATCGGAATCGGCCGCGCGCGCCACCGTCGAGAAGACCTCGCGCATCGCATCGGAGGCGATCACCACCGCATCGTCGCGGTAGGGCTCCTCGATCTGCTCGCGGAAATAGCGCACTTCGGAGAGCAGCCAGTGCCGCTCGGCCGCTCGCGCGACCACGGCGAACAGTTCGGTGAACTCGACCGGCTTTTTCAGGAAGTCGAGCGCCCCCTTCTTCATCGCCTCGAGCCCCTTGTCGAAGTCGGCATGGGCCGAGACAATGATCGCCTGCAAATCCGGATTGATCTTTTTCAGTTCCGCCAGCAGTTCCAGCCCGGATTTGCCCGGCATCTGGATGTCCAGCAGGGCGATCTCGGGAAAGACATCCTTGACCGCCGCCAACGCCTCATCGGCCGAGCCGGCTTCGGTCACGGTGTATCCCTGTTTGCGCAGCGCCCCGCCGACCAGGTCACGCTGGGGCTTTTCATCATCGACGACCAGAACGCGCAGGTTTGGCATGGTCAGGCCTCCGCATGGAATGTATGGAGCCGAGGTCCGTTGTGGTAGGGCCCTGTTGCGCGCGCCTGCCTTGACGACACCGCATGCGCTCTGTCAACCACACTTCGATCCGCTGGGCGCATTCCCATTGCCTATGCCACCGTTTTGCTCTTAATTGCCCGGGCGCAGATGGAACTGTCACACCCTGAAGGAGACTCCGATGAAGTGGCTGCTACTTTCCCTGCTCGCGTTCAGCTTCGCCCTGCCGGCGCACGCCAAAATCATCACCCGGACCATCGAATACCAAGTCGGCGATGTCACCTGCGAGGGGTACCTCGCTTACGATGACGCCCGCACCGCGCCGCAGCCGGGTGTGCTGGTGGTGCATCAGTGGCTGGGGCTGACCGACTATGAGAAGTCGCGCTGCGAGCAGTTGGCGGGGCTGGGATATGTCGCGTTTGCGGCGGACATCTACGGCAAGGGGATTCGACCCGCTGACGTCCCGGCCGCCGGCGCCGAGTCGGGCAAGTACAAGGGCAATCCGGCGCTGACGCGCCTACGGGTCGGCGCGGCGTTCGACTGGCTGCGCCAATACCAGCGCGTCGATTCGTTGCGCACCGCCGCGATCGGCTACTGCTTCGGCGGCTGGGTCTGCCTTGAACTGGCCCGTTCGGGCAAGCCGGTCAACGGCGTGGTTGGCTTCCACGCGGCGCTCGATGCGGCCAACCCGGCCGACGCCAAAAACATCAAGGGACGGGTGCTCGTGCTCAATGGCGCCGATGACCCCTATGTCTCCGTCGAGTCCATCGCCGCCTTCATGAAGGAGATGCGCGACGCCGGCGTGCGTTACGAGTATGTCGCCTACGAGGACGCGGTCCATTCCTTCACTCAGCCGATGGCCGGCACCGACAAGTCGAAGGGCGCGGCCTACAACCACATCGCCGATATGCGGTCCTGGGAGGCGATGCGCTGGTTCTTTGGGGAGATCTTCAAGTAAGGCGGGGGCGCCCTCACCCGATTCGCCTTCGGCGAATCGACCTCTCCCAAAGGGAGAGGTGAACTTTGTTTATTCCCGCGGATTGGTCACTTCGGGAGGGCTGGACGTTGCATTTTGGCCGCGGAGGTGCCCTCACCCGATTCGCCTTCGGCGAATCGACCTCTCCCAAAGGGAGAGGTGAACTTCAATGCTTCTCACATTTGCGGCTTTGACGTAGGGGGCACTCTCATCGTATATGGCTGAACGAGCATATCGCAATTCTGATGCGCGATCGAACGCGAAGAGTACACTTCAGTCGCCATGAGGGCAAACATTTCAGTTCCTGAGTGAGCACTCTTCCGGAATCAGAAAACTCACCGCCCCTCTGGGGGAGGTCGCTCCGCGCCAGCGGAGCGGGTGAGGGCATCCCGCGGCAGGGATCCGATGCATTCCCCTTCAAAGCGGGCACATTCGTGGAAGGAAAGAAGTTCACCTCCCCTTCGGGGAGGAGGTCGCTCTGCGCCGGAGGGCAGGTGAGAGCACGCTGCCGCAAAAACCACCGCGGCCACCCTCCCCGGAAGCGCGTGCGGCCATCTTCGACCTGCACTACCAGTATATCCCCTGAACGAGAGGTTTGTTCACCTCCCCCTCGGGGGGAGGTCGCTCCGCGCCAGCGGAGCGGGTGAGGGCATCCCGCGGCAGGGATCCGATGCATTCCCTTTCAAAGCGGGCACATTCCTCGAAGGAAAGAAGTTCACCTCCCCCTCTGGGGGAGGTCGCTCCGCGCCAGCGGAGCGGGTGAGGGCGCCTCGCGGCAGGACTGCAAAATCCCGGCAAAATAATCGGGAGCATTTGCGGGGCAATTGTTGTTTATTCCTGACATCGGGTCTGACGACCCAAAACAGAATGGTTCGAACTGTCAACGCATCACGGAATACCATAATTACAAGGAGTCATCGTGATGAAAAACCGCAAGTGGATCCTCGGGACGGCCGCCCTCGCGTTGGGATTGTCCGTTCTTGCGGCCCCCATCTCGCGCGCCGAGGAGGCCAAGAAGGATGAGCCCCGCTGGGACGAATCCTTCAACGGCCATGAGATGTGGTCCAAGAATGTCGAGGAGGCGCTGGCGCAGGCGGCCAAAGAGGGACGTCCGGCGCTGGTCGACTTCTACGGCTTTGGCTGAGGCTCCTGCCGGACTCTGGCAGAGTCCACATGGGCCAACCCCGACTTCCAGGCCTGGGCGAAGAAGAACAACTACATCCTCGCCAAGGTCGAGACTGGCAAGAATCCCGAAATGCGCGAGAAGTTCAACATCGTCGGCACTCCGACGGTCCTGGTCTACAACGCCAAGGGCGAGCAGGTGGACCGGACGCTCGGCTTTGTCCGTCCCGCCGAGTTTATCGCCACCGTCGATGATTACCAGAAGGGCATCGGCACCCTGGCCTCGATGCTGGCCGAGGAGAAGGACAAGACCTCCGATCCGGCCTTCATGTACAAACTGGCCGAGCGCCTGCTGTCATGGAACCGTATCGATGACGCCGACGCGCGCTATGCGGCGGTGATCACGGTTGACCCGGAGAACAAAAGCGGGCTGGCCGATGACGCTTTCCTTGATCGCGCCTGGTGCTGCCGCAAGAAAAAGGACTTCGAGTGCGCCATCAACCACGCCCGTGATTGCTACAACCGCTGGCCGCAGGGCGAGAAGGCCGCCGAGGCCTGGATCTATGTCGCCTACTACTCCGCCAACGCCGGCAAGAAGGATGAGGCGATCGCGGCCTATCAGGAGTACCTGAAGAAGTGGCCCGAGGGCGAGGATGTGGAATTTGCCAAGGAACAAATCGTCAAATTGCAGCAACCACCCGACTCCACCGCCACCAAAAGCGGCAGTTGAGCCGGCTTCCATAGAAGCGCACACGGCCCCGTCGGCCAATGCCGACGGGGCTTTTGTGTTTTCGGTGATGTCCGTCGTTGCATGGATCGCTTTCCCATAACCAAGCACGCCAACGTGAGGGCGACGCTTCTGCGAAGCCTGCTCTCCGCCGACATGAAATAAAAGACAGGCTCGGCGGAAGCCTCGCCCTCCCCTCAATGGACCACGCGAACGGGAGGGCGAGGCTTCCGCGGAGCCTGCTTTTGGCCGCCATGGAACAAAGAGCAGGCTCTCCTCCGCGGCGAATCGCCCTCCCCTTAGTGGCCCTTCCAGTGCGTGACTACGAATGCCCGCGCAACCGCCGGTCGACCTCCCGTCCCGTCCGGGCGATGATCTCCGGCATGGCCGCGATGTCGGCGCGGGTGGTGCGGAAATTGACCACACACAACCGCAGGTGGTACCGCTCGCGGATCACCGCCGGCGAGACAAACACCTCGCCGCACTGCTCGATCTGCGCCAGAAGTTCCTCGTTAAGCTTGTTAAGGTATTCCTCGGTCGCATCGGTGCCAACGCGCCCGCGCAAATCGGCCGGCACATAACGGAAGGTGGCGATGCTCAAGCCGAGCGTGCGCGGCTCGAATTCGGGATGCTGCGAAATGAGCGCATGGGCGTACCGCGCCAGTTCGATGTCCTCGCCAATCATCCGCGCATATCCCGACCGTCCCGCCTGCTGCAATTGCAGCCAGACTTTCAGCGCACGGAACCCGCGCGAATTCTGCGGGCCATACTCGACGAAGTTGAGCGCCTCCTCCTCGAGATGGTAGTATTTCGGCTTGTAGGAGAAGGCATTGCGCAGATGCTCGGGATTGCGCACCAGGGCGCACCCGGCCTCCAGCGGCGCATACAGCCATTTGTGCGGATCGACCGCCACCGAATCGGCCAGCGACAATCCGCGCAGATCGGCGGGCGCCTCGG